>JBKJPM010000166.1:0-27376 GCA_046595175.1 Gemmatimonadaceae bacterium | reverse complement strand
ATCCGATAAGATGCTCAGGCCATCTACGCAGGGTGTGGTTCCCGTTTTGGCCAGGCTCCCATGGCTCTGGGCAAAGGCCGGAAATAAAGCGCGAGCTCATGGAGCAGTGCAAAACTTCAAGGCTTTATATCCGCAGGGGTCAGTCAACGCTGACCGATTCGCCAAAGACCTGGATTCCGGGAAAGAATTGTCCTGGCCGCGCGACGGATCACTCTTGGATTTGCCGAAGAAGTAACTTCCCGCCTAGCGGCGGACCGCCACCGGTCCTAAGCCCGCATGTACGTTGTCGAACGACACAAGGTCGGCGGCTCCCTGACTTCCCAGCCAGAGTCGGCCGGGCGATGTCCCGCCGGGGATTCGCAGCCGCGATTTCCAGTGCTGCTCGCCGTCCACGATGAATGCAACCTTTCCAGTTTCATCAATCAGCATTTCAAAGACATGCTGGTCCTTCGCGGACAGCAGTCCGAGTGGTTCAGTCCACGTTTCCCGATCGACGGAGTACGAAATTCGCGCAGCTTGCCCAATCCATTGGATCGTCGCTAGCCTAATCTGCGGCTGCGCTTGCGTCATTCGTGCATTCGAATCAGCGCTCACCAGCGAAATGCTGAAAGTTCGCTGCGCTGTCGGTGAGCCCAGCGGAGCACGGACCGCTACCCGCGCGAAGAACCCGTTGAAAAATGGAAGCTGCGCCTGACTTAAAACCCCGCTTTCCCGTTGCCTCCCGGATCTCAAAGACAATTCCCTTCCTCCGGCAGCGCTGATTACGCTTGCCGCGGAATCGCCGCCAACGATCCACTGGGTCGGACTAATTCCGTTCGTGAAGTCATCCGAAATAAGATCAATGCGTGAATTCCCCACGCGGAACATCGCTGTATCTGCGCGCCAGCCGCCCGCGGAAATTGCGACTCGCGCCAGTCCCGGCTTGATCCCTGTGAGCACGGCGCTCGGATTCCCTCCTTCGTCCGCGCTGCCCGCAACCAGCGACAAATCCAGGAGCGCCGGATCGAGGTTCGTCCATTTTACAGCCGGCTCAAGAAGGGAAATGTTGTTCGCGCTCGTCGCGATGACACGCGGCCTCACACTTCCGGAAATCGGAACCTGAGTCGCGCCAACGAGACGTACCTTTGCGATGTAGGAACTGGTCTGCGAAGGAGTCCCCCATCGCGATATAGTAAAATTGTTAGCGCCGCCGGCAACCCTGAATGGGTTGCCTCCCAATGTTCGAACGGCGAAAACACTCGACATGCCTTCGGCGGTCGACTCGAAGGCAACGAAATTCCCGTCCGGAGAAAATGTCGCGTAGTCATCCTGGCCTGAATCGCCCGTGAGCCTCCACAATTTCCGCGTGCCCAATTCATACGCGAAAATATCGGCATTGCCGAAACGGTTGCTGGTGAACGCGATCCGGCCACCGTCCCTTGACCAGGCAACGTGATAGTCCTCCTCGCCGGAATTGCTGATGTTGATCTGTCCGGTTCCGTCAGCGTTCGCGATAAATATTTCCTGCTGATGCGTATCTCCCACGCGCGCCGTCCAGGCAATGTGAGTTCCGTCCGGCGACCAGGCTGCCTCAGCCACAGAACGCGATGTTGACGTGTCAATCGAGATCCTGCGGTTGCCATCGGAGCTAATCGCAAACAGGTCGGCGTCATAGCTGCCATCGGCAATGCTCTGTCCATGCGTGGCAAGCAGCCAGTTGCCGTCAGGCGACCATCCGGCAATGATGTTATCCCCGGGGCCTGCGGCAACTTCCTTTACAAACTTGCCAGTTGGCGAGAAAAGCAGAATGTCAGGCCCGCTCTCTCGCATACGCTCCACCGCCACAAACTTTCGCGACGGGGAGGGGACCGGATTCATGTACGGAAGTGTGAGCGAGTCCAGCCATGTTGTGCTGGCGCTTTTGGAATACGCTTGTGGTATTGTTTTGCCCGGTGCGATCTCGCCCGAGACGTAAACAATCTGTGGAGTCTGCGCAGACCTGTTCACGAGAAAAAGCGTGTCCGGAAGTGTCGGTCCCTTGATTCCGTTTCGCATCCGGTTGGCGGACAGGCCTGCAACCGCCAGCACTATGCCAAGCGCAACGGAGCCCGCAATTCGCACGGGCGATGACCTCATCAGCGTTATCAACAGCAATCTTACAGAAGGGGGAACAACGCGTGCGGTCTCACTTTTCCGTACGGCAGGTGTCGCCGTTGAAATCAAGTCGCCATCGCTGATCTCAGCACTTTCACCGCTCAAAAGGCGACGATGTTCTGGCTCAAACGATCGCCGCACGGTCTCGATCTTCGCGCGATCTGCCGGTGTAGCTGCCGCTGTCTCAGCGACTCCAAGGAAATGCTGCACCGACTGCCCTTCACTGAGACCGGCCGCTTCGTACGCGGCGGCAATCGCGTACTTGAAACATTCCCTGCTGTTCCCCGCCAGGTTGAACAAATGTGAAAGCTCCGCCGCCCGCGGATTCGACTCGTTCGCCAATGCTTCCGCTGCCCATCCTGCCAGCAGTGCGCGACCCGCGGGGCCTGTTCCCATCAGCGCGAATTGCGCGGCCTCGTGATGTTCCGGCGCAACACCCTGTGGTGTCTGCCGAAGAAGACCGCGCGCCTCCAGTGCGAGCACGGCATCGAATGCCGCAGCTTCCGAAAGATGCGATGCACCCGCAAGCAGCCTGATTGACGCAGGCCGCTCGATCAGTGCTGATGCAACAAAAAGGCGCTGCTGAGAAGGGGAACAGCCCTGGAGCCTGGCCCACAATGACTCCTGCAGTGTCGCAGGCAGCGCCGATATTCGGAGGCCGCCTGCCGCCTGGCGCGCGAGATCCAGGATGCGAAAGGGAACACCTCCAGACAGAGCTGCAATGCGCTCACATTCGTCCGCCGGTAGAACATCATCATCCGCGACGCTTCTGGCCAAGGATTCCGCATCCGAGGCTTGCAGGGGCGGAATCACAATACGCGTGACAGGAATTGAAAAATTACTTTCACGGTTTTCGTTGGATGAATCCCGAAGCGTGAACGGAAAGCTCGACGCCCTTGAGTTGTTAACCGAGGAGGACCGGAATATCAGCACGATTGCAACAGCAACGGACGCCAACCGACCGCACAGGTACTCGACAAGCCGCATTGTGGTCGGCGCTGCGCTGTGAAAATCATCCAGAACCAGGCAAACGGGTTGCTCATAGGCGACCGCATCCAGCAGTGCCGCTACACCTTCGTAGAATCTGAGCTGACTTGCCTCATCACTGACGTTTTGTACCGGTGGCAGGTCGAAGTGGTCGTGCAACTCCGGAAGAAGACGCGCAGCCTCCGCGAGAAGATGCTGACTTGCACCCGCAAGACCGGGAGCCGTAAGCACACCGCGCAGGGCCTGTCCAATGGATGCATAGGGAAGCAGAGCACCGCTGCTTCGCTCTCGTCCGACAAGCGGGAGGAGCGAGCCGATTTTCGAAACGCGCGACAAAAATTCTTCCACCACGGCTGTCTTGCCGATCCCGTCAGGGCCCTCTATAAGCACAAGATTGGCATTACCGGCCCGCGTGTCAGTCCATACAGCCAGGAGTCTGGCCATCTCGCTGTCACGCCCGAGAAGATCTCGCCGCTCTGGATCGAAAGTGGAAGTTGTCGATGTGCTCGAGTCTTTTCGAAGCCGGCCGAGACTGTCCCGGATGTCCTGTGGCGCCTCTTCCCCGAATTCGGTGCGGTATCGCTTTGTGAACCGCTCCAGATTGGCGCGCGCTTCGGTGGTCCGTCCGGCCGCAATCAGCAGCGACGACTCTGTCAGCGCCGCGCCTGCGGAGAGCGGGGCTGATTGCGTAAGCAGTGCTGCCATGGCAAGAGCTTTTTCAATGTGTCCTGCACTGTTCGCAGATGTGATTGCCTGCTGAAGCGCCCACTGGTAACGGGAATCAAGGCGCGCGCGCTCACCGAGAATCCAATTTTCGAAATCCCTTTCGCCCAGCTCTAATCCTTCGAGGAAAGGGCCACGATATAATTCGAGCGCCGCATCGAACTCTCCGCGCTGCAAGGCTTGCTCGAACTGAATTAGGTCCGAGCTAAGGAATTCCCCGGACTCGATTGCGAGACTGGCTGATCCCCGCTTTACGAGCGCTTCACCCAACCCCTTGCGCAGGCGATGGAGCGTCTGACGGAAAGCATTGCGTGCCTTCTGTTCTGGTAAGTCGCTCCAAAAGAGGGAAATAAGCTCCTCTCGGCGAACCTCTCGCTTTACGAGAATGTACGCTAACATACCCAACGGCTTCCCCGGCCCTAGCCCCTCCACGGGGCGCCCATCCGTAAATTCCACAGACGGAGGGCCTAAGACCTTTATTTGCATAGGTATGGCGGTCACAGGCCTTTAATATAACGTTTCTGTCACACTGGCCCCATTGATGCTTTAAAAGTGTTACGACCTTGACCGTGAGTGTAATGCAGCTGTTACGGGCCTGATTTACTGTTCCCCTTAAGAATAAAGTCTTTTACAGGTGAGCGATCAATGAAGAAGCAAACTCGCGGTTTCACGTTGGCAGAAGTTCTAGTCACCCTATCCATTATTGCTATAATGGCGGCCGTGCTACTTCCAGCCTTGAACAGCCAGATTGGTAAGGGAGACGCTGGGCGAGTCGCGTCGGATCTCACGAACATCCAGACCGGCGCCCAAGCCTTCCTGTCCGATGTCCACCGGTACCCGTCTTCGCTTACACACCTGACGACTGCAATCACTGGGGCTAACTCGGATTTGCTCGGCGCGACCTATCCGGCGACGCTCGTATCCAAGTGGAAGGGTCCGTACGTCCAGAAGGACGTGATTTCACCCAGCGGAATTGGCACGTTTACCTCGAACTTCGGAACAACCGCTGGCGGTAATGGAATCAATTACCTGTCCATCGCGTTGACGCAGGTGTCGGCTGCAGATTTTGCCAGAATCGAGGACCTCCTGGATGAAGGAAATTCTTCCACGACTTCTTCGACCAGTGGCCTCGTTCGTTACAGCTCCACAAACAGCACTCTGACGTATCTCGCTCTTCCGATCCAGTAAGACTCCGCCCTCCAATTTTTCCAATTGCCTTCTGAGGAATAACAATGATCAAATCGTCCCCTCGTGCTCCCCGCCGCAAGCGCGGATTCACACTTGTCGAAATACTCGTAACTATCGCGATTGTTGCGGTTCTTGCCGGGGTGTTGCTTCCAGCTCTGTTCAACCAGATCGGGCGCGGTGACACAGGACGACTGGCCTCGGATCTCACAGACCTTCGGATTGGTGTTGAGACCTTTGGCAGCGACACGCACAAACTTCCCGCTAGTATCACTCAGCTGATCACAGCGATAACGACCAGCGATGCGGATATTACTGCGGCGAGCTATACAGCACCAATTGTTGCCCGCTGGAAGGGTCCTTACGTCGGCCGTGACGTTGTGACAGCTACAGGGGGCGGTACCTTTGCAAACGCTTTCAACACGCAGACGGGAACCAACGGCGCCAAGTATCTCTCAGTAAACGTGACTGGAATGGCGATTCAGGATTTCGGGCAGATCGAAGCAATCCTGGACGAAGGAAATACCTCGACGTCAACATCGTCCACCTCCGGCTCTGTTCGGTATTCGTCAACGAACAGCACTCTGACATTCCTGATGGTTCCAATTCCGAACTGATTCTGGACACGAAAAAGGCGCCGCTCTTTCGAGCGGCGCCTTTTTCGTGTGGTTCTTGCTACCAGGTACGTGCTCGAACTATCCAGTTGGCCACTGAATCACTGACCGCAAATCGCGCCTTTATTAAAGGAGCGCTTGCCGTGTTGACGTTCACGGGAAGCTGAAAGAAGACGGCCGGTCCGAATGGCTGCGGTATCACGTCTTCACCAACAGTGAGACCCGCTTCGCTGATTACTGCGCGAAGCGCGTCGAGCGCCGAAACGTCTTTCAGGTAAACACTCACGCGGCCACTCACGTCGGGCGTCATCACGACAGAGATTCCGGCCTGCGTCGCGAGAGCCGGAATCAGTTCGCGCACATTCGCGTTGGTCGCTCTCAGCGAAATGCGGTCTGCCGGAGATTGAGCGGAAAGCTCCAACGGGGTCGCAGGTCTCGTCGGGATTATCACCTGGTCCACTGGCAGCTGTCCGAGAACAACTGGCGGCGGATTGACCGGACCTGGCGCCGGCAACGGTGCTCCCGATCGCAGCACAACCGCCCGCGGCGGAGGAGCGCACGCGATCGCAATGGCGAACGGTGTAATCGTCGCCAACATGCGCAATTCGAGTTTCTTTCGGTACATGTCAATCAGGGCCACTGAATCCCAGATCCTTTAGATGTTGGCGAACCTGAACTTCCTGCTGAGGAAACCTACCCTTACTCGTAGCAAGAAACGCTCTAAACTCGATTGAAGCTTGCTGTTTGTCACCCTGACGTTCCAGAACCTGCCCCAAGGTATAATGCGCTTCCGGAAGCGAAGGACTATCGCGCAGGGCTTCTTCCAGGAGCCGCCGGGCTTCGGGGTAAACGCCCAGAGCGGAAAACTGGATAGCCAGATTTACCCTGGTACTGACGTTCCGAGGGTCCAGCCGTAACGACTCCTGCAGTGCCGCCGTGGCCTGCTGCCGCTTGCCCTGCGAATCGAATATCACCGCGAGGTTGCTCCACGCGGGGGCAAACTTCGGATCGGCGTCGAGCGCCTTGCGGTAAAACTCTTCCGCCAGCTTCTGGTTGCCAAGCGACCTGTGAACCGCTCCCAGGTTGTTCAAAACGGATGCATTTGACGGATTGGCGGCGAGAGATCGTGTGTAAAGATCGCGTGCTACGGGATAGTCTCCACGCTGCTGCGCTGCCAGTCCCTGCTGAAATAACTTGTCGTTTGTCGTAGGCGTAGGCGCGGTCTGCATCGTGATCTTGAAAGAACCCTTCGGCACTGCAAGTGGTGGTTCCGGTTTTTCGCTTGGAGGTATCAGCTCGTCCACCGTTGATGCCGGTGCCTTCCCGTACGCCGACCTCGGCGGATTTGACCGCGGATCGTACTCCTGAATCGCGCGATCGTACGCATCGTATCCCGGTGAGGTCGTTACGAGCGTTGTATCCGCCGATGCGACTGGAGCCGGTGCAAGAACTTGCGTGCTCTCCGCGCTGGACTGCACCGGCATGGGGATAGGAGGCGCAGCACTTCCGGAAACTGGATTAACCTTGCCGCGCGAGTTTGCAGTGATGATGCTCACGCCCGACGCAACGACGATCACCGCTGCAAGTCCAGCCAGCGCAATCCCCACTTCCCGGGGAATGGGGGTGCGCACTCTCTTGGTGGCGCTTCGAAAGCTCGTGACACCATCATGGATTGCCGGCTGCCTGATCCCGGTGCGCTTCGCCCGTTCTCGCTGAGCCGCATCCAGTGCGTCTGCAATTAAGCTCACAGCAGTCCAGCAGCCGCGGGGGTAAAGAGCCTGCGCCAGAACGAGGTCTGTATCGCCGAGTGGTCTGCATCATCTCCACTCAGTGACTTGACGGCCTGGTCAACGTGGCGAATTTCGATCCGTCGTGTCTGCTCCACATATGCCGCCAGCATCCCCTGATCACAGATCGCATTGATCCGGCGAGGAATTCCATGTGAGGCCTTGAAAACCCGCTTCATTCCGCGTCCCGTGAACTCCACTCGGCCCCTGGCACCCGCGACTTCGAGCCGGTGCTGGATGTAGCGTTTCGTTTCATCCTGATTCAAGTGTGCAAGCCGACACTTCACCGACACGCGCTGGCTGAGCTGCGACATTCCCGGCGCGCTGATCCGCGAAAGCAGCTCAGGTTGCCCAACAAGCACAATTTGGATGAGCTTCTCGTCGGCTGTCTCCAGATTTGACAGCACCCGAATCTGCTCGAGAAATTCACTTGATAAATGCTGCGCTTCATCAAAAATTGCGACGCAGACCCGGCCTTCCCGTAGCTGCTCGAGAAGGAACTGGTTGAGAATGTTATGCAGGTCGGCGCGCTGCGCTGTCGGAGAGAAGGGCACGTCGAATTCGGTGAGGAGCGCCTGCAGCATTTCGGTTCCACTCAGGAACGGATTGAACAGCAGCGCCGACCTGTGCTTGTCTCGATCCAGTTTGCGGAGCAGGTCTCGGCACAGCGTGGTCTTTCCGGTCCCGGGCGCTCCGGTGAGCACCATGAAACCTTCCTTCCGCGCAATCCCGTACAGAAGTCCGTCCTCCGCGTCGCGGTAGCGGGCGGAATAGAACACAAACCGGGGATTAGGCGTTAGTGAAAATGGCCGGCCATTAAGGCCAAAGAATTCTTCGTACATAGATCCCTATTCAGCGGCCGGCGGCTGGCCGGCGACAATCGTAGCAGTGATGAAAATTACCAGCTCGGACTTGCTATGCACTTCCGAAGTCGACTCAAAGAGCCTACCAAAAATGGGAAGCTTACGGAGGCCCGGGACTCCACTTGTGTTGTGTGTCACCTTGTCTTGCATCAGTCCTCCGATCACGACCGTCTCCCCAGCTCGCATGCGAACCATCGTATCTGTTTCGCGTTCATCGAGCACTGGGACCCGCGATTGATTTCCGTCATCGGTAATGAAAGTCTCGATACGGTTGATGCTGTTGATGTGTGGCCGGACATTCATCGTAATTACATTGCCTGCTCCGATCTGCGGAGTCACGCTCAAAACAATTCCAACAGAAATCTGCTGCGGAGTGATCACGTTGTTGAACCCTATCGTTGCTCCTGTCGGACCAATAATTGGCTGTCGCGTGGCAGTGAACACGACCTCCTCGGTCGTCACACGCATGATGGCCGGTTGGTTGTTGAGCGCTGACACGCTTGGACTGGAGAGAACATTTACAGTTCCCTGTGTCTGCAGCGCGCGCAAAACCGCGCTGACCTGATTCCCTCCACCTGATAGCAGGAGTTGAACACCGCTCTGTGCTACGCTGGTCAATGTCTGCGTAATGCCGAGACTGTGATTCTTGATCTTTATGACCGAGCTCCAGTCGATCCCGAACTGCGATTCCTTGGTGAGACTGACGTCCACGATCTTCGCTTCGATCAGCACCTGCCGCTGTACCGATGCTTCGAACGTTGAAATAAACGCCGCAACTTCTCCGAGTTTTGAAGGCGGTGCCGTTACCGCAATCGTGCCCGACATGGGATTGATAATCAGTCGACGGCCGAACGCTGCACGACTGTATGGGCCGGCACCGCCGATGGACTGCGCCAGGCCGTTGTTTGATCCCTGGCTTATAGGCGCCTGCTGGGTCCCTCCTGATGCAATGACCTGCGCAGTGCTCGATGCTGTATTACCACGAACGACTTCGTCAAATATCAAACCATCGAGGGCTACGCGAATTTCATCCCATAAATTCGCAACAGTGCTGCTGGAAATCTGGTCGGACCCACCACCACCGCCGCTAAAGCCAGCGTTCCCAATGCTGCGGTTAACGGAGGTGTTGCTTGAACCGAACCGGCTCAGTGACACGTAATCCAGTGTGAAGATTCGAGTCAGCGATCTCGCTCCGCCGACTCTCAAAACGCCATTCGTAATTTCGTATGTGTAGCCCTGCGGAGTCAGGATGCTCGCCAGGGCCTCCCGCAACGTCACATTGTTCAGCGTCGTCGTGACCTTTGCGTTCACCTCCGGTTCGATGTCGAGGCTCAGTCCGTAGTTCGATGCGAGCCCGCGAAGAACTACGGTGAGATTCTGGTCCACGGCATCCAGGCTTTCCATTCGCTGCGACGGCTGTAATCCGTCGGCAATCTCGGGAGTGGCGATCACCGAAAGGTTGTAGAGAGAATCGGGCTTCGGCTGTGCAGCGGAAGGGGCACGCTGCACTGGCTGCACCGTGATTTCCGTACGCGGTGCCTGAGTGGCGGGCCCAGCGGAAGCACATCCCCATGCGGTCGAAACAAGGAGTAGGGCAAGGGCCTGAACGAATTTCGTTCCAGTAGGTTTCGAACGCTTTTCAATCATGGGCCGTTTGTGTCCTTGATCGTAAGCATCCGGCGCGTTCCGCTGGGCCCGACGATCTCTACATGGTCGTTTTCAATTGCGATCACCCGGATGCCTCCAGCAAGCACGCTTCCAACACTTACAAGCGATTCGTCGATGACCGCGACTCGCTTGTCTCTTGATATAAGAATTGCCGTAACAACGTACCTGTCGCGAACGGGAGCGATCGGTCCTGACACGACCGGCGCGCTCGCCAACAAATCCGCCGAGAAAAAGGGGTCGTAGCTATCGGCCCGCACTCGTTCGGCCGACGTCAAAACAGGAACGCCTTGAGCGGGAACCGCCCTCAGGTATTTGCCGAGCGAAGCGAACTCTTCTGCGGTCGGAATTCCTGACGGGACAGCGACGCCATTCGCCTGAGGCTTAAGGGCAGAGTGGGCCGCTGCAGCCACCAGCACCATCGGCAGAACAATCGCGCCAAACCGAAGTAAAGTCTCGTTAGATCGGGGCATTTGTCACCGCCTCGTACACTGTAAGGGTGGCGCGGGTCCCTATTCCTGCGCCACTCCTGCTAATGCTAATCTGTTGGACGCCCACTGCTGGCGGCAATGTCGCCAGGAACGTCCGCGTTGCCGCAAAACTTCCTTTAAATTCGACTAATATCGCATAGTCGGCAATCTTAATTGTGATAGGTGGCGCGCTCACACGCGGGATCGCAGGTACCGAGTCCACTCCGATCAGCGACACTCGTACATTTTTTAACCCGTTCCGCTCGGCGCGGCGCGTAATGACTTCGAGCAAAGTCAGTCGGGAGTCAGGGGACGCGCCAAGCTCCTGGAGCCCAGACTGGATTAGCTGCCATTCCTGCGCTTCGGCGCTTGACGCTGGCTGCAGCGTTGCAAGCCACACATCGGCGCCTTTGCGCATTTCTTCGAGGCGCTGCCCTTCCTGTCTAAGTACCTCTGCCTGCGAGTAGGCGTCGCGGCCCACCCAGGCAGCGGTCCCGATCGCAACAAGTGCGCAAACCGCAACCCCGACCCAGAATTGATTTTTCTTCAGGAACGCTGTGACAAGCTCAATATACTGGTTCACTTGACGCCCCCGTTTGTGGCCAGAGGATCCACAGGCGGCGCGGTGTAGTGAATACCGAAACCGATTGTCGTGACGTTCGCAGTGGAATCCGACCAGCTGAGCGCATTCAGGCTAACGGAACTCCCATTAACCATCCCAGGTATTCCACGATAAAAACGATGTACTGATGAAACTGCGTCAGAAGCCGCGTAGGACGAGGCATTGCCTGATACCGAAACACTCCATTGAGTTGCGTCCCGTGCCGCGGTGAAGCTGGTGATCGCGACATCTGCTTGTGACGCGAACGAGAGGCTCTGAAGTATCTGCTGAAGTTTTTGCCGCTCGCCGGCCACCTGCTGAATGGCTGCGAGCTGTCCGGCCGATTCCTGCCGCTTCTTTATGACTGCCTGTATCGGCTGCAGCGGGGCTGAGCGCCGGTCGAGCGCGACCGTCAAAGTCTTGATGCGCGACCTCCATTCCATCACGGCGGCCACACCGTTGCCTGCCCACCACCACGCAATTGCCGCGAGCAGCGCAATCGATGCGAGCGCAAGTCTCCGAGTGGTTCGCTGTGCGCTTTTCTTTCGGGTCTCGCCAAGTGGAAACAGATTCAGGCCGTTCCCACTCTGAGCATCGAGCACAGCGCCAATCGCGGCAATAGCACCGCTCGACCCGATCTGTGCACCAAACCGCTCCACTACAAGACCCATCGCTTCTTCGACCGCTCTCGACAACGGACCATATTCCGCCGCTTCCGCCGCGAGAAGCAGCCGCGATATCTGGGCTCCGCGAAACTGCTGCCGGAGATACAGATTTCCTCGCTCCAGTTGCTCGATGACGAACTGCGACGAGATCTGCTCGTTTGGACTTTCGCCCGGCGGCTCCACGACAAGTCGCAATTGCCGGTCGAAGAAAAATCCAAAAACCGGACCGCCTGCCAGGAGCATCAAGACTGCTGACGGCACATCGCCCGACGGAACCTCCGAGTAGACGCGCTGCATTACACGCGGCAGTACAGTGACATGATCGACCTTCAGGCCGTTGTCCGACAGCTCGTCCAGCATCTCCATCATCGTGGAGCGCGGGATGGCGGCGGCAAGCAGTTCCTGCGGTGGCGTTCCGGTCTCAGGACGCGAACGTGCCCGCCTGTCCACCGCTTCCCCAGAAACAAAATCCACGACTGGATCCTCGAGGTCGCTATACAGGCGCTGCATCTCTCTCGTCACGACTGGGCGAAGCAAGTCATCCTTCGCTTGCGGGAGCACCAGGATATGGTGCGAGCTGCCCAATCCGCGAATGGTTATTGAAACCGTCGATCCACCGCCATTCTGCTCACGAATGATCTTTGTGAGCGCAGCGGCCGCGTCGCGCGCTGAGCGGAAATCACCCGGTGAATCGGTTCGGTTGAGTATGTCGATGCGATCGCGCACCTTTTGATATTCGATGAGGAATATGCCGGCGCGCTCGATAAACGCTGCGAACCGGCGCGCCGAAACCTCCTTTTTCATCGACGCACTCCGATTGACTGGTAGATGGAAAGAATCGGAAGGATCATCGCGAGGGCTACAAGCAATACCACTCCTCCCATTACCATGATCAGAGCCGGCTGCAGAGCAGTGATCATCCGGCGTACCGCACTTGGTACCTCTCGCTCGTAAAATGTTTGCGCACGCGCCAGTGATTCGTCGAGCTGACCGGTCGTCTCGCCGAGAGCAACGCTTCGCACGATGATGGGGGGGAACAATGGATTGTGGCCAAACGCAATAGCCATCGTCTCGCCGCCCTCGATCTCGAGACGCACCTTGTTCACCGCGGCGGCGACAACCCGATTCACGATCATGCGCTCCACGAGCGTAAGTGCGAGAATGATTTCAACTCCTGATCGGTAAAACAGACCGAGGTAGGTGACCATGCGGGCCATGTTCACGTTCCGGATCAAGTCGCCGACAATTGGGAGTCGCAGCTGGATGCCGTCGATGAGCGTTCCAAGGCGAGGGCGGCTTCGAAGGATCCGGTAGATTATGAACAGTGCAACTAATCCGGCTAGTACAAAAATTCCCTTGGCCCGCAGGAAAGTCGATGTTGCCATGATGATTCGTGTCGGGAGCGGCAGCGTAGCGCTTCGCTGCTGTAGAACAGGAATGATCTTCGGGAACACAAAACCGATGAGAACTAGAATCAGACCGCCAATCGCTCCCAGCACGATAATGGGGTACATAGTCGCCTGTCGAATCTGGCCGCTGATGGTTTCCTGCCAGTCCAGATACTGCACGAGCTGCATCAGCACGAAGTCCAGCCGGCCGCTTGCCTCACCAGCCTGAATCGTCGTGATGTAAATCTCGGGAAATGCTTTCGGATGGAGCGCGAGTGATTCCGAGAGACTGCGACCTTCCTCGGAAATAGATTCGCGGACTTCACTGATGATCTTTCTCAGTCGCCTGTTTTCCAGCCGTGACTCGACGTCATTGAGTGTCGTAAGCAGGGGCATACCGACCTGCACCGAGCTGGCGAGGTATTCCATGAACGCGAGCAGCTGACGGCGCGGCACCGCACCGTCAGTCCTTCGGTTGATGGTCTTCGGCTTTTCACGCGGACGCGCTTCAATTAAAAAGTTGCCGCCAGCGCGGAGGCGCTCTTCGACTTCCGTTTCGTCAGGAGCAGTGATCCACCCCTGCTCCACAGCTCCAGCGCCTGTCAGTGCTTTATACCAATAGTCGGGCAGTTGCCGCTCCTCAGGCTACGGTGACGCGCAGAAGCTCGTCGAGCGTGGTAATTCCCGCCCTGACTTTTTTCAAACCGTCCTGAAGCAGCGTGGGCCTACCGGAAATTTTGTGAATTTCTTCGGCTGGACGGCGGTCGTAAATCGCGGCGACAACCTGTTCGGAGATTGGAAGAAATTCGAAGATCCCAATGCGGCCCTTGTATCCTGTCTGCCTGCAGGAATTGCAGCCGCGCGCTCCGAACAGCTGGACATCTGCCAGTGAAAACCGCTCGCGAATCGACGGTGTGACCTCCGTCGGGGTCTTGCACTCCTTGCAAAGCACGCGAACAAGTCTCTGAGATGCGATAAGGAGAATCGAAGACGCAAGCACAAAAGGCTCCGCTCCCATGTCGAGCAGTCGAGGAATTGCTCCAGCCGCAGTGTTCGTGTGCAGCGTCGTCAGAACAAGATGGCCGGTGAGGGCGGCCGTAAGCGCAATCTGAACTGTCTCGGCGTCGCGCATTTCACCGACGAGAATCGTATCCGGGTCATGCCGCAGGATCGACCTGAGTCCGGATGGAAATGTCAGACCAGCGCGCACATTGATCTGCGACTGGCGAATCGCTGCGAGCTCGTACTCGATCGGATCTTCCAGGGTGATGATGCAGCGCTCTCTGCTGTTCAGCTCCACCATCGCGGAGTACAGAGTAGTGGTTTTTCCTGATCCGGTCGGGCCCGTCACAGGAATTATCCCGTGCGGTTTGTGGAACGCCGCGCGCAGGAGATGCAGGTCTTCCGCTTCTATCCCGAGCTTCTCGAGATTCAATGCTACACGCGAGCGATCCAGAATCCTCAGAACGAGATCCTCGCCGTGCAGAGTGGGGAAAGTCGAAACACGCAAATCGATGTGACGTCCATCGGAGCGAATGCGAACGCGTCCATCTTGCGGCAGGCGGGTTTCCGCGATGTCGAGACCGGCCATGATCTTTATCCGGCTCATGATTGCCGGTTGCAGGGTCCGCGGATACGTCGCTCCTTCCTGGAGCAGTCCGTCCAGCCGATACCTGATCTTCATCACTTCTTCAAAAGGTTCGACATGAATGTCGGTGGCGCCGAGTGCTGTGCCGCGCGTGATTATTTCATCGACGATCTTTGCAGCGCTGGCTCCTTCTTCGGGAGCTTCCTGCCCGCGCGGCTGCGAATCGCGGGGGCCTGGCGCGGCAGTGCGTGGCGGCGCAATGCTTGGTGGCGCGAGAGTTCCTCCTGCAGCGCGCGATGAAGGTGTTCCGCCGGCGTTGATTGATAAATCTCCGTGATATGCGCGGCGCAGGAGCGACGTGATGCCATCACGCGGAGCCGCAACCACTCTGATTGGGCGGCCTGAGGCGCGCTCGATCGCAGTGACAGCTTCCATGTCAAACGGGTTATCCATCGCGACAAGCAGGCGTCCGTTCTCCTGGCGGAGCGGAAGCGCAGTGTGACGGCGCGCGATGTTTTCCGGAACAATCGCAATAGCGGAGTGCTCCGGTTCAACATCAGTGAGAAGCACGTAGGGAATTCCCGCGTCTGCAGCCAACGTCTTCATGAGATCATCCGGCTGGAGAAATCCCATTGCAACGAGCGTCTGCCCCAGCTTCTCGCCGGTTATCGCGTGCTTCGCCAACGCCTTCTCAAGTTGTTGCGAGGAGATCAGCCCGTTTTCAACGAGCCGGTCGCCAAGCCGCATCTTTAGCGCCATGTACTATAGAGTGCAGGGGAAATTACAACGCCCAAATAAACGAGAAACACAAATGTTATGCAATAGGCAAACTTACTGTGACATCACCACTTAGCGCATTTTACCGCCACCGCTCCGCGCATTTGTTTGCGCCGTTTCCGGCGAAATTCCGCGTCGGTGAATTCGGAGTGCGGCGACACGGCGTCCATCCATCGCGATGACTTCCATTTCACCTCCAGAGACGGTAACGCGATCTCCCATCCTTGGAAGACGACCCAACTGCGCGAACGCATAACCGCCCAGCGTTGTCCAGTCACCATCGGGAATCTGTACATGATGATCTGAACGCACGTCAATTAAGGACATCGTCCCGTCCAGCTCGAGGATTCCGTCGGTTTCAACCGCGGTTCGCGACGCAAAATCGTATTCGTCCGATATGTCACCAATCACTTCCTCGATGAGATCTTCCATGGTGAGGATCCCTGCAGTTCCACCGTATTCATCGAGCACCACTGCCATGTGAGCGCGGGTTCTCCGAAGATCATCCAGCACCCGTTCTGCCGGCCGGCTGTCAGGAACGTAGAGCGGATCGCGCACAAACGCGGTGAGGGTGAAAGGCGTTCCGCCGGCATGCAGCCACAAATCCTTCGCCAGAAAAACTCCGACCACATTGTCCAGTGATTCCCGGACCACTGGGTAGCGCGAATATCGCTCGCGCCGGAGAATGGTCCACACCTCCTCTTCACTTGCTTCGATGTCGAGCGCCACGATCTCGGTTCTTGGTCGCATGACATCTCGCGCCTTCTTGTGATGAAAATCGAAAACGCCGGCCAGCATGGCACTATCCGACTCGTCGAGCGTTCCGTGGGCTCTGGCCTGCATCACCAACAGCCGAAGTTCCTCAGGTGAGTGGCTCTGGGCTTCAGATCTGGGACGAATTCCGAACAGCCGTAGGAGGGCATTAGCGCTTCCGTTGAAAACCCAGATCAGGGGAGACATCAATCTCGAAAAGAGCATGAGCGGAGCTGCAA
Organism: Gemmatimonadaceae bacterium; assembly: GCA_046595175.1. Lineage (GTDB taxonomy): Bacteria > Gemmatimonadota > Gemmatimonadetes > Gemmatimonadales > Gemmatimonadaceae > UBA4720. The sequence goes on along the minus strand of JBKJPM010000166.1, from coordinate 10,938 downwards.
CAAAGCGGCTCACGTTCTCCGGCTGCACGAGTGCCAGGCTCTTGGGTGCAAGCTCACCCAAAACGATGTGTAGAAAGGTCAAAACCAGGAAGCTTACCAGCAAGCCTGCAGCGCTATGAGAGGCAGATGGCGCCAGTGACCATCCGACTGCAAATGTTGCCTTGTCCACTAGGTAGGCAATAGCCGGCTCGCCTACCCATCCCAACCCCAGTGACGCGATGGTGATGCCTAACTGCGTTCCAGCTATATACCTGTCGAGGTGCTCAAGGGCAGCCTTGACTCGTCTGGCCCCCGCATCGCCGGCCGCAACCAACTCATCGATGCGGCTCCGCCGGACCGCGATCAGGGCAAACTCGGACGCTACGAAAAACGCATTTGCGAGAATAAGAAGAAGGACTATCCCCAACCGAAGGCCGGTTCCCGAATCGCCTATGGGATCGACGGCCTGCATCAATAGAAGCGCTGGCATTCAGTCAAATTTAGCCAGTAAAATGCGTTGACGGGCCCGCCCGACTCTTGCATTTTGCAACACTTCCTCAAAGGCGGACTGTGGCGCTTTTCCCCGATGCCCGGGCACTACCCCTGATTTTGTATCCACGCCGCATTTTGCGGATGGTCTACATGAGCAGGGTGGTGCTCGCCTCCGCGATTTTTCTGGCGGCCCTTTTCGCCTGGATGGTTCGTGGTGGATCGCCTCCGAGATTCGCAACATGGCTACTGGTCATCACTGTCCTCTTCGTCGGCTACTCGTTCTACCAGACCGATATCCGGCGTCGGGTGATCACCACGACACTGGCATATGTGGAGGTGTTGTTCGACGTCCTGTTGGTAACTGCGGTTGTTCACCTGACATGGGAAGTCTCCAATTCGCAGTTTGCGCCACTCTACATTCTGGTGATCGTTACTGCGGCGGTCCTCTTGCCGCAAACGGGAACGCTCCTCATTGCGTCGCTCGTCGGAGCGACCTATCTCGCGGAAACGATTTGGGGACATCCGTCGGTTCTCGACATCGGCGTTTTTCTCCAGCTGATTGTTTTCGTCAGTGTGGCCCTCGGCAGCGGATACATCGTCGCCAAGCTCCGACAGGCGGGGGAGGAGCATGCGGAGATGGCGGCCGAGCTCGCGGCCTTTCAGCTCCGGGAGAATGATTTCGAGAATCTGCGGGTTCGCGCCGAGCGGCTCGAGGCAGTTGCCGAGCTGAGCGCGTCGCTCGCACACGAGATAAAAAATCCGCTTGCGTCCATCCGGAGCGCCGCGGAGCAGCTGGGTCGGGTGCCTGGTGCAAACGAAGATGAAAAAACATTGAGCGCGCTTGTCCAACGAGAATCGGATAGGCTCGCCAGGCTGCTCACGGAATTTCTGGATTTTGCGCGGCCGAGCGTTTCTCGCGTGGATGAGCTTACCGTGGCGACGCTGGTAAAAAACGCAACCGATGTTGTGCGGGCGCAAACGGACAATCGTATCCGGTTCAAGGCAGTTCTTCCCAAGCGCGACCTGTTAGTGCGCGGAGATGAAGACATGCTGCACAGGGCGCTTGTGAATCTTCTACTCAACGCGGTGCAGGCTTCGCCGGATGGCGGAGAGGTGCGCATTGAAGCCGGGGAACTGGTGCAGCACCAGCTCCCGCAGGGGGACGTGTTCAGGAATGGAGCGGTTGCAATCCGCGTTATCGATCAGGGGGAAGGGATCTCCAGGGAGCTGCGCGATCGACTGTTCGACCCGTTCGTCACTTCGAAACCCGGCGGTACCGGACTGGGGCTGGCTGTGGTTCATCGCTCGGTGGAAGCGCATGGGGGATTCGTGCATGTCGATTCGAGCCGGGACGGGTCCCGTTTTACAATTGTTCTTCCAAAATCTTCCGCGCAAGCCGGGAATTCCTGAATGCAATCATCACCCGTGGTACTGGTCATAGATGACGAAGCGAGTATTCTCGAAACCGTTCGCATCCTTCTGCGGAACGAAGGGTTCACACCGCACACCGCACTCGGTGGAAAAGCCGGCCTCGATCTTATTGCGGAATTGAAACCGGACATCGTGCTCACCGATGTGCGGATGCCGGGAGTAACAGGGCTCGAGGTGCTGATGTCCGTGCGGGCCAATGATCCGGATACACCGGTGATTCTGATGACTGCTCAGGCGTCGCTGCAGTCCGCCGTGCAAGCGGTGAACGAGGGGGCCTTTTATTACATCCAGAAACCGTTCAGGAACGATGAGCTGGTTGCCATCATTCGTCGTGCAACCGAAAGCCGTCAGCTCAAGGTGGAGAACCGCACGCTGAAAAAAGAGATCAGCAGGCGCGACAGGTCGGACCGGCCCGTTGGTGTAAGTAAATCTTGGCTGGATCTCCTGGCGATGGCGGAAACTGTCGGTCCCACTGAGTCGACGGTGCTTATCCAGGGAGAATCGGGAACGGGAAAAGAAGTCATCGCACGCTACATCCATGAGAAATCCGCACGCACCACGGGTCCGTTCCTTTCCATTAACTGCGGCGCGCTGCCGGAGAGTCTGCTTGAGAGCGAACTCTTTGGTCACACGCGCGGATCATTTACGGGAGCCACGCGTGACCGGCCCGGACTGTTCACGGCCGCGGGCGGAGGAACTTTCTTTCTGGATGAGATCGGTGAGACGACGGCGGCAACGCAGGTAAAACTTCTTCGCGTTCTGCAGCACCGTGAGGTAATACCAGTCGGATCGACCGATGCAATCCCGATTGACACGCGAATGCTGGCCGCGACAAATCGCGACCTCGAGGAAGAGATAGAACGGGGAAGGTTTCGCAGCGATTTGTTTTATCGGCTGAATGTGATCTCGCTGCATATTCCGCCACTCCGCGACCGGCCAGAAGACATCCCCCTCCTCATTGAGGCCTTCTTGCAGCGGGCCTCAGTCGCACGCGATGAGAACATGAAGACCGTGGATGCCGACGCGATGGACACCCTGCTTTCCTATGGCTGGCCTGGCAACGTTCGCGAACTGGAAAATGCAATCGAGCGGGCGGTGATTCTTTCTCGTGGGGACCGGGTGACTCGGGCGGCGCTTCCGGAACGACTGACCGACAAGAAGGCAGTGCCATTGGTTTCGGATCGGGCGCCCGCGAATCCTTCACTCGAAACAATCGAGCGCGCGTACATCAAATGGGTTCTGGACAGCGTCGGCGGGAACAAGACTCGGGCGGCCGAAGTCCTGGGAATAGATCCATCTACTTTGCACCGGAAACTGGCCCGTTTTGCGGATGGGACAGGGGCGGCAAGTCGGGGCTCCTGACTATTGCAATATGCAACGAATCCGGCAAAACGCCCCTACGGTAGAGCTGCAAGCGATTGCTTATGTGGGAGATAACTTCATGTCGCAAAGGGAGTTAGCCTAATAGAGACTTTCTGGACCACCCGTTGCCTTTCAATGCCAAGCTCGTCCTTGTTTCGCCCCTACTACCGGAGTTTCAACATGACTCGCCACAAGAAAGGTTTTACCCTGATTGAGCTTCTCATCGTAGTCGTCATCATCGGTATCCTTGCCGCGATCGCGATCCCGAAGTTCACAAATACGAAGGCGAAGGCGTATGTATCGGCAATGAAGGCCGATCTGCGGAACCTTGCAACAGCGGAGGAACAGTACGCAGCGGACAGCGCGGGCAATTACAAGAATGTCACCGTGACCGCCACACCCAGTCCCGTCGCCGTTGGTGGGGGCATGAACTACACGCAATCCCCGAACGTGGGCCTTGTGACCACGGTCGATAACACCGCGAATCCAAAGACCTGGACCACAGCTGCAACGCACTCTGCGGCGCCAGGGGTAACCTGCACCATGACGATTGCCGGCGTCATCACCGGTTGCTAATCCAGCTGCTGGTTTCGCAGTATTTCCCAATGACAGGAGTCAATCCAATGGTTCGCACGAAGAAGGGTTTTACACTCATCGAGCTTCTCATCGTAGTCGTCATTATCGGTATTCTTGCCGCGATCGCGATTCCGAAGTTCACGAATACGAAGTCCAAGGCATACGTGTCGGCCATGAAGGCCGACCTGCGAAATCTGGCAACGGCGCAGGAGCAGTATGCTGCGGACAGTGCCGGCAACTACAAGAATGTCACCGTGACCGCCACACCCAGTCCGGTCGCGGTTGGTGGGGGCATGAACTTCACGCAATCCCCGGACGTAGGCCTTGTGACCACGGTGGACAATGCGTCGAGTCCGAAGACTTGGACGACCGATGCAACCCATTCGGCGGCACCCGGCGTGACCTGCACAATGCAGGTGTCTGGAGTAATTACGGGCTGCTAAGGCTCGCTTAAAAGGGGGAAACGGCGGCCGCAGATCGGGCCGCCGTTTTTTTATTGCGCCAACGCATTGGCGATGACAGGCGATCCGCCAATGCATCCAGATTTCCTGGATGCCCTGGTCCAATCGGAATCATCTCGGTTTCACAATGATCGAAATCGTAGTCGCCATTGTGTTGCTCACGGTCGGCGCACTCGGCTACGCAGTGGTGACCGCAAATCTTGCCCGCGCATTTTTTGTAGACTCGCGCAGATCACGCGCGGGCGAATTGCTTGACAGCGAGCGTGAAGCTCTTTTGCGGCAGACTTGCTCTCAAGCGGCATCGGGAGCCTCTGTGCGGTTTGGAATGCCGGTGGAGTGGGATGTAAGCAGTCCTGGGGGATCCACTCGAAATCTCGCCGTCGTCGTCACGCGACCCGGTTCGTTGGGCTCGCGGCGCGACACCCTGCTGGCTACTCTGCCATGCAGTTGAACGTCGGCGAGCGTAGCGGTTTTACCATGGGTGAGCTGACTATGTCGCTTGCACTCCTAGGTCTGCTCGTCATTTTGGTGCTTCACACCCTTGCCGCCCATCAGAAATTGCTCAGGGGCTTTCGCGAACGCATGCTGCTTAGCGAACAGCTTCGCGACGGAGAGCTTGCGCTGATGACGGAGATTCGCGGAACGGCCGTCGGCGGGGATACGCTCCGGCTCCTCTCGGACAGCGCGTTCGAATTCTTTTCCACTATTGGGAGCTCCGTGGTGTGCACTGTCTCCGGACAGACCATGGCACTCGTCCCAGCGGATATGTCCAGCGGAATTTATCTGTCGAGCCTTCCAATTCCTCCCGATACCGGAGACCTAATCGTCGCGTATTCACGCCCTGATTCCATTACCGGAGGGCGGCGCTGGATTCGCTATCGGATCGCGGCTGTAGCGAGCGCTCCGGCCGCATCTGTGTGCCCCGCAACAACAGGATTCACAAATTCTGCGGACGCACAGAAGCCGTCATACAGGGTCACGCTGATCGGTTCGATTTCCGATCTCGCGACCGGCGCTCCGGTGCGAATCATTCGACGGGGAAGATACAGTCTTTACAAGTCGTCCGAAGGTGACTGGTATCTGGGGTACAAGCGCTGCAATGCTGTAGCCGCTGGATGTTCGACGATACAGCCGATCAGTGGCCCTTATCTTCCATTCTCAACTGCCACAGGCGGTGGACTCCAATTCCGCTACACCGATTCTTTCGGCGCCGTTGTTCCATCATTCCGTCCCCTGGAAGTCGCCGCCGTCGAAATAATTTTTCGCGCTGAAGTCGCAGCGGCGGGAAGAACTGCGGGCCGCGTATTCGATTCCGCAATAGTTCTTGTAGCTCCGCGAAATCTTCACTGATGCGCGGAGCAGGTCGACGGGGCTTTGCTGTCATGCTGGCGCTGTTCGCAGTCATCCTGTTCGGAGCAATTGCGACCGCCATGGCATATGCCGCGAACCTGGAGACTCGCGCTTCGTCAACCATGTTGGGAGCATCGCGATCGCTTTCCGCCGCAGAATCCGCTGCCTGGGAAACCATCGCGTCTTACGACTGGTTGTCCGCACTTTCCCTGGTTCCAGGCCAATCCACGCACCCTCTCAGCGGGCTCGGCCAGGTGACGTCCAGCGTTTACATCGTTCGACTCGACTCCACCTGTTTTCTTGTTCAGGCGACCGCTGTCAGTGGGCCGAATGTCGCGGGAAGTGGTCGCGTCATCCGCCGGGTGGGCATTACTATAGAGGTTACCAGGGACACTGCTGGCTCAATCCGGGCCTCAAGGGTGCCAAACAGGGCGTGGACAGAGCTGTTCTAGACCTGACTTTCGGCGTTACCTTCTCTGCTTCTCGTTCGTTAATGTGCTGTCAGTCCGAACCTTAGCCCATTCGCGTGCAAACGAAACTGTTCACGTCTCTCCGCCGCAAGAAGTCCACAATTGGGTTGGATATTGGTTCGGGCCTCATCAAGGTTGCGATTGTCGACCATGCCAAGGGCTCGCCCGAGCTCGTTCGCGTCGCCATTACTCCCCTCAGCAGTGATGCGATTGTGGAAGGTGAGGTAATGGATTCCGGTATTGTCGCGGATGCCATTCGGGATGCGATGGCGCAAGCCGGCGTCGTGTCCGGAAACGTCGTCACCGCTGTCGGCGGTCGCGAAGTGATCATCAAGCGAATTCAGACGGAGCGCGTAAAGGAGCAGCAGGCGCGCGAGTTGATGCGATGGGAGGCGGAGCAGCATGTTCCCGACGTGGAATCTGTTGAAATGGATTTCCAGATTCTCGATACAGAGTCGCATTCTGATGAAATGAGCGTCCTCCTTGTCGCTGCGAAAAAGGAAGTTGTCGATGCCAGGATCCGGCTACTCAATGAAGCTGGTCTCACGCCGACAATTGTGGACGTTGATGCGTTTGCGCTGCACAACGCGTTCGAGGCCAATTATCCGGACGCAATGACTGGTGTCGTAGTGCTTGTGAACATTGGTCACGAGATGACGACGATCAATGTCGTGGATGACGGAATCCCGGTCATGACCCGCGACCTGCCGGTGGGAACCCGTCGCTTCCGGGAAGATCTTCAGCGTGAGCACGGACTGACAGCGTCGGACTCTGAGGCTTTGATTCGCGGCTATGATCGCGCGCCGCAACTGGACGCAGTGCTCGATCGTCGCGGGCAGGAGATTGCCGCAGGCGTAGAGCGCACAGCCGGATTTCTGACGCAGTCCAAGCGCGGAGGCCAGCTACGCGCGGTCTATACGTGTGGCGGGGGTGCGAGATCACCCGGGATAAATGAAGTCCTTGGACGGTACCTCAAGGTTCCTATTGAGCTTGGAAATCCGCTCGCAACGCTCCAGATCCGCGATGGTGCGCTCGACGGATTGATTACCGATGAAGTTGCTCCACTCCTGATGCTTCCCGTCGGACTGGCGCTGAGGCAATAGTGGAGATGCGCGCTTGATTCGGATCAATCTCCTACCCGGAGCCGCGGAACGCGGAAAAGGCGGGCGCTTTCAGGCGGCGCAGGTCATGGCGGTGCTCGGTGAGCAAGCCAAGGACAGGTATCTGGTTGCCGCGCTCCTCAGCGTCGTCATCGCCGCGGCGACGATTCTTACGCTGTACTCCAGGCAGTCATCGCGTAGCAACGAGCTGACTGAGCGTGAACTCAGGGCTGTGCAAGATTCTGCGCGGTACACCGCGGTCCTCACGGCCAAGCGCAAGGCAGAAGCGACACGGGATTCACTTTATCGGCAGCTGGCCGTAATCAAGTCGATCGATGACAGCCGCTACCTCTGGCCACACCTGCTTGAAGAGATTAGCGCCGCACTTCCGCCCTACACATGGCTTACGGCTGTATTGCAGACAAGCAACCCGCCGAACGCCGCGGCCTGGGACACAGCCAATGTAAAGGCTAAAGCCGGAGAGAAGGACAAGGACGTGGCGGCAGCAAAAAAGGCAAAAGCGGATTCGCTTCTCATGTCCGCGTCCCAGTCAACTCGTTTCCGGATCACCGGGCATACGGTCGACATCCAGGCTCTGACTCGATTCATGAAATCACTCGAGCAGTCGCCGTTCATACGCAACGTTCAGATCGCGCGGTCGGAGCTCGTAATGACCGAAGGTGGAAAGGAAGTGACGGAATTCGTGCTGGAAGCCGAGTCTGAGAAGCCGGGTCCGGGAATAATTCAGACAGTTCCTCTTTCTTTGACGGGGAACTAATGGCGATCGGCGCAAACATGACCAAGCGCGAGCAGAGGTTCGCAACTTTGATCGTCGTCGCGGTCGTTCTGACTGGCGCGTATCTGTACTTCTTCCACCGGCCGAAGAGCGCGGAAATTGCAGCTCTCGCGCTGCGCGTTGATTCGCTGGAAACGGCCAACGAGCAGGCGAAGAAGGATTACTCTACAGGCAGCGTCGACAAGCTTCGCAAGCAGGCCGACGAATATCAACAGCGGCTGAAGGTCATGCGGCGCCTCGTTCCAACGAGCAACGAAGTTCCGGCACTTCTGGAAGACATTTCCACGGCTGCCCGTCGCGTGGGACTGGAGCTCGCTGCCGTCGAACCGATGCCGGTCCTTCAGGGCGAGCAGTTCGACACGTATCGTTACAAGATGTCGGTGACGGGCGGCTATCACGCGGTGGGAAGATTCCTGAGCAATGTTGGATCGCTCAGCCGGATCATCGCTCCCGTAACTCTGGAAATGAAGCCCGCGGTTATCAATAACAAGAAGCAGGCGCGCCAGAAGAAAAACGAATCGCTGATCGACACTGGTTTTCAGGTGCAGACTTACGTGGCGCACGGCGGAATTGCCGATCCGCTGGACGGTGACCGATGATTCGTCTCGCATCGGCGGCATTTCTTGTAATCGCTGCAGCTTCCGCGTCCGCATCAGCGCAGGGAACCGGATCGAAGACTCCGCAATCAGATTCTGCGGGCCAAATGGTGTTGAACCGTGAAGTGTTTGATTACAACGGCAGCGGGAAAAGGGATCCGTTTATCTCGCTCCTGACAACGTCCGACCTCAAGCCGCTGCTCAATGACCTCAGGCTGGTTGGCGTTCTCAACGATATTGCTGGAACCAACTCTGTTGCGATTTTGCGGGACATCACGTCAAAGGAGCAATATCGCGTGAAGGTAGGACAAACTCTCGGGCGCATGCGTGTTGCCCGCATCGAGTCGAAATCGGTTGTGTTTACAATCGAGGAATTCGGCTTCAGCAGACAGGAGATTCTGGTAATGGGTGATTCAACGCAGGCGAGAAAACAGTGAAGCGCTCGATGATTGTCGCGTGCCTCACGGCACTGTTAGCGGCGCCGTCCGCCCGCGCCATCACTCCGCCCACAGCCCCCGCGCTGGAGGTTCGTTCAATCAGCGTCGTCCCCGGTGCCGCCGGGCCAGAAGTGGTGATCGCCGTTGATGATGGAGTCGAAGTCGAGGAGTTCACTCTGGAGAGTCCACATCGGATTGTGGTCGATTTCAAGGGAGCCCTGCTTACGATCCCCGCGAATTTCTACGACAAGGTGAATCGCGGAGGAATCACGAACATTCGTGCCGCACAGTACGCGCCGGGAACAGTGCGGATCGTGATCGAAACAGATGCTGTTCGTCCCCACCAGGTCTCACGGCGCTCGAACGAATTGCGTATCTCGATTACTGGAACCACTGTCGCATTCGATCCATGGTATTCGGTTGGGGCGCGCGACCGCGCAGTTGCAGCCGCCGATCTTCCAGTGCAGCGTCCAGCAGTAGTTGCGGGCACGCCCCCCCAGTCCACGCAGCCGCGAATCACTGTTGCATATCAGGACGCTGATATTCGCGATGTTATCGCGGCGTTCGCGTCGTTCTCCGGCCGCACGATTGTAATCGGAAAGGACGTGCAGGGAACTGTCACTGCTGAAATACGCAACCAGCCCTGGGATGTCGCGCTGCGCGCCATCCTTCAGGGTCAGGGTCTCGCTGCCTCCGAGGATCCACAATCCGGAATCATCGCCGTGGACAGTTACAAGAACATCGCCACGAAGGTGTCATCTGAGCCGCTCACTACCCAGCTGATTCCGATCAATTATGCAAACGCAGGCGCACTCGCCAATACGATCAAGGGGCTGCTGTCTCGCGACTGCACTCCCGGCGGAGTTCCCGAAGCAACCCAGACCGCGGCGACAAGCTGCTTCGTGCGCGGCTCGGTTTCGGCTGACACGGCAACCAACACCCTTGTGATTACCGAGGCTCCAAGTCGGCTGAATGACCTGATGGGATTCATTCGCAGCCTCGACGTGCGCACTCCGCAGGTTGCAATCAAGGCCAAGATTATTTTCGTAAACCGAACCGATTTCGAAGAGCTCGGACTGACTTACGATCTCGGAACAGGCACGGATCAGTTCTTCAGCAGACTTGTGCAGCGGACAGATCCAACAACGACGCGACCAGTCGATACCAACGGAGACGGTGTGCCAGACGCGCTCGGCGGCGGAACTGCCTTTCAGGGCGACCGCATCCTGCTCGGAGGCAACGCGCTATCCGCAATCGCCAACGCGAATGCGAGAGTCACCAACCCGGCGCTCAGCCTGGTTTTCTCGACGGCGCTTGGTCGTTTCCAGCTCACAAGCTTCCTCGATGCTCTGCAGGAAGTTCGGCTCGCCGATCTACAGGCGGAGCCCAGCATCGTTACACTGGACAACCGGCGCGCTGAAATTCTCGTCGGCCAGGAAATTCCGATTCGCGTTCTTGACGCTTCAACAGGTGCAGGCGTCGGTGGCACTGGACAGGCTCCGCGCGCGACCGTCCAGCTCAAGGAGGTAGGAATCATCCTCAGCGTCACGCCGCATATAACCAACAATCGTCAGGTGCTGCTTACGGTGCACGCCGAGAATTCCAACGCGCAGCTGGCGTCATCGGACGTGGGATTTATTTTCGGGAAGCAGCGCGCGGACAACCAGCTCCTCGTGGCGGATGGCGAAACCGCTGTTATCGGCGGCCTGACTGTTACCCAAATCACCCAATCCAAGTCAGGTATTCCGTTACTGGTCGATCTGCCGCTAATCGGCCGCCTTTTCGGAATTACCAGGACATCACAGGAAAAACGGGATCTTCTCATTCTCATCACGCCGCACATCGTTGACGAAGGCGATCGCGCGCGGGCGAGGCAGTAAAGGACTGG
>JBKJPM010000008.1:0-12782 GCA_046595175.1 Gemmatimonadaceae bacterium | reverse complement strand
CTCGTCCCCCTTCGAAAACTCCGCAAGCAGAATTTTCTCCGAGAGCGGATCCTCGATGTACCGCTGAATCGCGCGCTTCAGTGGCCGTGCGCCAAACTTTTCGTCATAGCCGTTCTTTGTCAGGAATGCAGAAGCCGCGGGAGTGAGCTTGAGTGTCAGCTCTTCATCACCCAAACGCTTCTGCACATCATTCAGAAGTATTCCGTCGATCTGCGCGATGTGCTCTTCCGCCAGGGGATGGAACACGATCACGTCGTCCAGACGGTTCAGGAATTCCGGATTGAAGACATGCTGCATCTCCTCCTTCACCTTTTCCGACATCCTGTCGAAGCTGTTCTTCTGATCGGGTGATCCGAAGCCCATCGTGCGGTTCCGCGTTATGTCCTTCGCTCCCACGTTCGACGTCATGATCACGACTGTGTTCTTGAAGTCGATGACCCGGCCATAGTTATCCGTCAGGTGTCCCTCGTCGAGAACCTGCAGCAGGATGTTGAATACGTCCGGATGGGCCTTCTCGATCTCATCGAGCAGCACCACGCTGTACGGCTTGCGGCGAACCGCTTTCGTGAGCGTGCCGGAATCTTCATATCCCACATATCCCGGAGGGGCGCCAATCAGGCGTGAGACCGAGAACTTCTCCATGTACTCGCTCATGTCCACGCGAATCAGGGCCGCCGGGTCGGCAAAAAGGAACTTCGCCAGCGATCGCGCCAGCTCGGTCTTTCCGACTCCAGTCGGACCTGAGAAGATGAACGACCCAATTGGACGATTCGGATCCTTGAGACCGGCTCGGCTCCGCCGAATCGATCTCGAAAGCGCCTTGATCGCCTCATCCTGTGCAACCACTGATGCGTGCAGCTCGTCTTCCATCCTGAGAAGACGGGCAGCCTCCGCTTCGCGCAGGCGCATTACCGGAATACCGGTCCAACGGCTGACGATGAAGGAGACCTCGTCCTCACCAAGAACTGGACGGTGCGATTGCCGATGCTTTTCCCACTCTTCCTGCTTGCGCCGAATGTCGCCCTGCAGCTCGCGCTCGCGATCGCGCAGCGACGCCGCACGCTCGAAATTCTGGTCGCGAACCGCGGCTTCCTTCTCGGTGTTCACTCCTTCCAGCTGCGACTTGAGCTCACTCACCTCTGGAGGAGGTGCCTGCGTCGCAAGGCGGGCACGTGCGCCGGCCTCGTCTATCACATCAATCGCCTTATCTGGAAGAAATCTGTCCGTGATGTACCGTTCGGACATCTTCGCCGCGCTTACAAGCGTCGCATCAGGAATCGTGACCTTATGGTGATCCTCGTACTTGGACCGCAGTCCCTTCAGGATCTCGACAGTCTCATCGATAGTCGGCGGTTCCACGATAACTGTCTGGAAGCGACGCTCGAGCGCACCGTCCTTCTCGATGTACTTGCGGTACTCGTTTAGTGTGGATGCCCCGACGCACTGCAGCTCGCCGCGGGCAAGCGCCGGCTTGAGCATGTTACTCGCATCAATTGCTCCTTCAGCCGCACCTGCTCCGACAAGCGTGTGCAGCTCGTCGATGAACAGGATTATCTGCTTGTTCTGAGCAATCTCATTCATCACGGCCTTCAAGCGCTCTTCGAACTGTCCGCGATATTTCGTGCCTGCAATTACCGCCGCCATGTCGAGCGAAAGTACCCGGTGATCACGCAGTGAATCCGGGCAGTTACCGCTCGCAATCAGCTGCGCCAGACCTTCGACAATCGCGGTCTTGCCCACACCAGGCTCGCCAATCAGGACGGGATTGTTCTTTTTTCGGCGCGTAAGAATTTCCATGACACGCTCGATTTCCTTGGCTCGCCCGATCGTTGGATCGAGCTGAGACTCGGACGCGAGCTGCGTCAGGTCACGGCAGAAGTGATCCAGGGCCGGTGTCTTGGATTTCTTATCACCCTTGCCGGTTCCAGGTACGCCAGGTCCACTCGCCCCGACCGCCCCAGGAGCGCTGGTGGCCGGAGGCATGTCGGTGCCAAGAAGGCGCAATGTCTCAGCCCGCGCAGCGTCGAGGTTAATACCTGCATCTGTCAGAACCTGCGCGGCAATTCCCTTCTCTTCGCGCAGCAGTCCGAGAAGCAGGTGCTCGGTGCCGACATAGTTGTGCGTGAGGTCGCGTGCCTCGCTCATTGCCAGCTCAAGGACCTTCTTTGCGCGCGACGTATAGGGAAGATCGGGACCGGTGGCAGCAGCCGCCTTTCCCTTCTTCACTGTCTCTTCGATTTTCTGCTGGATCTCTTCGAGATCAACACTGAGGTTTTGCAGGACGGCCGCGGCGACCCCTTCGCCTTCTCGAATAAGTCCGAGCAGAATGTGCTCCGTCCCCACGTATTCGTGGTGGAGCCGTGCAGCTTCTTCGCGAGCCATCGCGAGGACTTTGCGTACACGCTCGGTAAAGTTGTATCCGTTCATCACCAGAATCCTCAGAAGCGGGTCGACATCGACGCAGCCGCAGTGTGCGACTGTTTACTTCCCCGCCTTACCCAATCGACTTCCCTTCGCTCGCGAGTGTCTGACGTATGTAGCGGGCTCTCGCCAGGTCAATCTCGCTCTCAGTCAACGCACGTCCTTCAGCATTCGCCAGGTGCGCCGCCTGAGAAAAAATCAGGAGCTTGTTGAGGGTATATACACTGAGATCAGTGATCAGTTTCAATCCCGCCGCCAATCTCACACCGCTGAGGAGGTTCATCGCCTCCTCAAAAGAAAGACTGCGGGCATAACGAAGCGTACCATAGGCACGCCAAAGCTTATCCTCAATTATATAACCGGCGTCGCGAATTAGCACGCGTCTCGCTTCCTCTTCCCGCTGAATTACATGACCCACCACCCGGACCAGATATTCGAGAAGCTCTTCCTCGGACCTGCCGAGGGTGGTCTGATTCGAAATCTGGAAAAAATTCCCGACGACTTCGCTCCCCTCCCCGTACAATCCGCGATAGGTGAGCCCAACCTGCTGCAGGCCCGCAAGAACTTTTCCTATCTCTTTCGTAAGTACCAGACCCGGCAGGTGAATCAGGAGCGACGCCCTCAATCCGGTTCCGACATTGGTAGGACAGGCCGTTAGGAATCCAAACTCGCGATGGTACGAGAATGGGACATGTGCACCGATTTCGGCCTCGAGTGCCTCCAGCGTCGAAAACGCCGCGGAAACCTGAAAACCTGACCCCAGCACCTGAAGACGAAGGTGATCCTCCTCGTTGATCATGATCGCGGCGTCATCATTCAGGAACAGAGCGGCCCCGGCCCTGACCGGCTGCTGACTGTCCAGCCCAGCAAGCTCCTTGCTCACAAGATGCCGCTCGTGCAGGAGCAGACGATCCTCCGGCTTGAGCTCGTCCACCCGAAGCATTAACCCCTGACGCAAACGTGGAATCGACTGAACGGCGTCCCGGATCTGCGCGAGTATCCTGAGTCTCTCCCCGTCGCGCGCGCGGCCGGAGAATGCATACCCCTCGATATTCCTTGCAAGGCGAATTCGCGTGGAAATCACGATGTCAGAATGGTCGCCTGATGCGTCCAGCCAACCGACACCTCCATCGGGAAGAAGCGAAAGATCCAGCGTCATTCCAGACCTCTCAGCTGATCGCGCAACGACGCCGCAAGCTCGAACTGCTCGCCGTGGATCGCCCGAGTTAGCTGGGCGCGCAACTCATTCACGGTTCCCACATTCGTGCCATCATCATCGGCAGGCGTTTCATATTTTCGCCCCACATGCCTCGAGTTTCCATGCACTCGGCGGAGTAGCTCGCGCATGCTCATTTCGAACGCATCGTAACAGTGCGCACAGCCCAGTCGGCCCGTCGTCCGGAAGTCACGAAAGTTGGAAGAACAGAAGGTGCAGCGCGCCGCATCCCCCTGACCAACAAGGGCCTGCTGCTGCACAGTCTGGAGAAAGCTTGTGATCTCAGGCTTAGGCGATTCGACTGTGGTCTCCACTCCACGCTCGGCAGCACACTTCTCACAGAGATGCAGCTGCCTGATGCCCGTGCCCTCAACTTCAGTGAGCTGGATCACTGCCGCTCCATTCTTGCACACGTCGCAGGTCTTCACGTCACCGCGCCTTCCGCAGCCGTCTCGGTCAGGCGACCAGATTCGAGCGCGAGCACACGGTTCGCGCGCGCAGCCAGAGAGCGATTATGTGTCACGACGATCATTCCAATCTCAAGATCGTTCACTACCTCAGCCAGAAGATCATGGAGCAGCTCTCCGTTCGCATGATCCAAATTCCCGGACGGTTCGTCAGCAAGCACAACCTGCGGATCGGTAGACAGCGCACGAGCCACGGCGGTGCGTTGCTGCTCTCCGCCTGACAGCTCGCCAGGAAGGTGGTGCATGCGCGCACTTAAACCGACGCGCGCAAGCAGCTCCTGCGCGCGGCTTCTAGCCAGCGAGCTGCTCATCCCCCCAATCCGCAGCGGCATCATCACATTTTCCAAAGCAGTGAACTCACGCAATAGGTGATGAAATTGAAACACGAATCCGACCGAGCGGTTCCGCAATTGGGCCAGCTCTTCATCGCCGCGGCCGGCAATTGGTTCCCCGCCAATCACTACGTACCCCTTCGACGGACGTTCCAAGGCGCCGAGAACGTGCAGGAGGGTGCTCTTCCCCGCGCCGCTCGCACCTACAATTGCGACCATCTCACGCTTCTGTACCTGGAGCGCGACACCACTCAGTACGTTGAGCGTGCTTCCATCACCGCCGACGAAGCTCTTGTACAGGTCGTGTGCCTCAAGCACCGCGTTTGCCATGCTATTCGTGCCTGATCGCTTCAATGGGATACAATCGCGCCGCCTGAATTGCAGGATAGAGAGTCGCCGCGGCCGCAGTGGCGATGCTTGCCACCACAATTAGAACGACGTCACGCAGCTCGGTGGCGACTGGCAGGTGATCAATGAAATACACCTGAGGATCGAGTGCGATGAACTTGTACCTGTCGAGCGCGAGTGCGCCCGCAAACCCAAGCAGCAGCCCCAGCACAGTGCCGACAAGTCCAATAACGATTCCCTGCGCAAAGAAAATTCGCCGTATGGACCTGGAAGACATTCCCATCGCTTTCAGGATTCCAATTTCCCGTGTTTTGTCCGACACAACCATCGTAAGAGTGCTGACAATATTGAACGCAGCAACAATGACGATGAGCAGCAGGATCACACCCATGCCCATTTTCTCAAGCTTGAGCGCCTGAAAGAGCGACCGGTTCTGCTCCTGCCAATCCACAGTCCGATAGGGCCATCCCAGGAGCGCCGCGATCTTTGCACCGACTGCCGTAGCCTGCCACCGATCTGTGGTTTTTACTTCCAGTCCGGTAACACCGTCGTCGAGCTGGGCAAATTCCTGCGCCTTGTCGAGAGGAATGAAGACGTAGGAGTTGTCATACTCATACATTCCCGTCGAGACGATCCCCGTCACCTCGAAAGTATACGCACGTGGGACGATTGTCCCCAGCGCCTGACTTGTCTTGGCACCCGCCAGCGAGATGAGGTTGATCTTGTCCCCAGGCCACGCATTAAACCGGGCCGCAAGAAGTTTTCCGAGCACAGCGCCCTGCCGCTTTCCATCGCTGCTGGCAAATCGAAAATCTCCCGACGTAGCGTGCTTGCGGATCGAGGTCACATCCGGAACTCCCCGGCCTTCGGGCTCAATTCCCACTATATAAACGCCGCCGACATAATCGTGGCCCGAGTTCATCCCGCCTTCGGTAAGAATGAAAGGCGCGGCTGACACGACTCCCTCGACCTTCCGGACCTTGCTCAGTGCTTCACGCCAGTTCGAAACCTTGAGGTCCTCTCCGTAAGTAAGGACGCGCACATCCGGACTGGCGACCAGGATCTTTTCACGCAGGTCGTGCTGAAGTCCATTCATCACCCCTATGATGATGATCAGCGCGCTTACTCCGACCATCACGCCGCCGATCGCGATGATGCTGATCAGCGACAACAGCTTGGATCCGCGCCGGCTTCTCAGGTAGCGCGAGGCAATATCCATCTCCAGTCGCGTCATCACGCTTCCGGGCGCATCGTCGGAAAGAGAATGACGTCGCGGATGTTGGACGTGTTCGTCAGGTACATGAACAACCGGTCGATTCCGATGCCAACACCGCCGGTTGGAGGCATTCCATATTCCATTGCTCGAAGGTAATCCTCGTCCACGCCGGACGCTTCCTCGTCTCCCGCCGCGCGAAGTTTCGCCTGCGCATCCAACCGCGCCCGTTGATCGATCGGATCGTTGAGCTCACTGAACGCGTTCGCAAGCTCACGCCCGCCCGCAAACAATTCAAACCGCTCCGTGAGCGCAGGATTGCCGCGTTTTGGCTTGGCGAGCGGCGAAAGCTCTTTGGGATAGTCGATAATGAACGTTGGAGATTCGAGCGTGGACTCTACGCACGCCTGAAAAATCTCATCCATCAGCTTTGGCCGGCTCAGCGTGCTCGCATGCTCAACACCAAACTTCTCGGCGGTCTTCAGCAGCTCTTTGTCGGATGCTCCCAATGGATCGACACCCGTTGCCTTCGTAAAAGCACCAACCCATTCGATTCGCGGAAAGGGAGGCCTCAGGACGGGAATCGCATCGTCATCGCGAACTGCGCGAACAGCGTCACTGCAGGCAACGAGCAGTGACTCTACAACGCTCATCATCTCCACGTAGTCCGCGTATGCCTGATAAAACTCCAGCATCGTGAACTCCGGGTTGTGCGTCCGGTCGATTCCCTCGTTTCGGAAGTCGTGACCGATCTCATAGACGCGATCGAAGCCGCCCACGATAAGTCGTTTGAGATACAGCTCGTCGGCAATGCGCAAATACAGAGGCATGTCCAGCGCATTGTGATGCGTTACGAATGGACGCGCGGCGGCGCCGCCGTATAGAGGCTGCAGCACGGGTGTCTCGACTTCGAGGAACCCAGACCCATCCAGATAGGCGCGAATCCTTGTCAACATCTTCGAGCGGGCGATGAACAGCTCCCGGACTTCCGGATGCACCGCGAGATCGGCGTAACGCTGGCGATACCTCTGCTCCGGGTCAGTAAAACCGGAGTGGCGAATCACCTCTCCGTCAACTGTCTCCTCTTTTCCGAACGGAAGTGGGCGCAGGGATTTTGCCAGCATCTCGAACGTCTCGACCCGGATGGTACTTTCTCCGGTGCGCGTCCGAAACAATCGACCCTTAACTCCAACGATGTCGCCGAGATCGAAGTTGTCGAGCATTGCAAACGCCGAGTCGCCCAGCTGGTCCTTCCGGAAGTAGAGCTGGATCTTGGCGGACGAGTCCGCCAGGTGAGCAAACACGGTCTTGCCATGCGCCCGCCATGCTACGATGCGCCCACAGCAGGTTACGTTCGGCCCTTCAGAATCGGCCGCCACTTGCTGCATCGCGGCAAGCGCCTCACTAGCCCGATGCGATCTCGCGAAGGAATAAGCAAATGCGTTCACTCCGGCGGCCGCAAGAGCGTCCAGCTTGTCGCGGCGAGCCCGCTCTACAAAGTTGAGGTCTTCGCTCATGCAGCCGCCGAGGCGCTCTCAGCAATCTGCTTAAGGTAGGCTTCAATGAACGGATCGATGCCGCCGTCCATGACCTTTTGTACGTCGGGAATCTTTAGCTCCGTTCGGTGATCGTTGACCATTGTATACGGCTGAAAAACGTAGCTGCGAATCTGGCTGCCAAAGCTTACGTCTGCCTTGGTCGCGTTCAGCGCGTCCTTGATCGCGTTCAGCTTGTTGACCTCGGCCTGATACAGCTTGTTCTTCAACATTTTCATTGCCGTTGACTTGTTCTTGAACTGCGAGCGCTCTTGCTGCGACGCGACAACGAGCCCACTGGGAATATGAGTGATGCGAACCGCTGAGCTCGTCTTATTGACGTGCTGACCGCCGGCCCCAGACGCGCGATAAACATCTATCCGCAGATCCTCTTCATTGATCTCGATGTTGATCTCCTCGTTCACCACCGGGTAAACGAACACGGATGCGAAGCTTGTGTGCCTCCGGGCCGCCGAATCAAATGGCGAGATTCGAACAAGGCGATGTACCCCCGTCTCAGCCCGCAAGAAGCCAAATGCGTACTCTCCGCGAATCTCCAGGACTGCACCCTTGATCCCCGCTTCCTCGCCCTGACTCTCATCGAGGATCTCAATGTCAAAACCCCGGCGTTCCGCCCAGCGAGTGTACATGCGCATGAGCATCTGAGCCCAGTCCTGCGCTTCGGTGCCGCCGGCACCAGCGCTGATTTCCAGCTGTGCGAAGCGGAAGTCATCCCGTCCGCGCAAAAGAGACTTCAGCTCGAACGATTCGATGTCTGCCTGGATTTTCTCGATATCCCGGTCCAGCTCGGCGCTCATCTCGTCATCGGCTGCGTCTTGAAGAAGTGCGTCCATTTCAGAAGCGCTCGTAACACGCTCAGTCAGTTTTTCGTAAGGCTCGACCCAGCCGCGCAGCTGCTTCACTTCGGTAAGAACTTCCTGGGCCTTTTCCTGGTTATTCCAGAAATCAGACTCCGCCATCCGGCTCTCCAGCCGGGTCAGTGACTCGCGCTTGGAGCCGATGTCAAAGGTACCTCCGCAGCTCTGCGAGACGACCGCTTGCACGCGATAGCGCCCGGGCGCGTTCTGTTTCTGCCAATGTGATCCCCTGTTGTCCTAAAAGACTTTCTTGCCGTTGGCGAGCAGCTCGTTCAGCGAATCCTGAAAAAACGTCGTGCTCTCCGCGAATTCAGTTCCGACCTGCGACACGTACTCTTCATAACTCTTCCTGATTTCGTCCTTGAAAACCTTCTTCAAGGTACCATCCCGCAAGCCCTCTTCGTGCTTCGCTGGATAGTATGTCACCATATCCGAAATCAGCGCGCGCGCAAGCCGCTTGGCTCGAATTCCAGGGTCGCGTGAAAGGAAGGGATTGATTGACTTGGTCTTGGACGGCTTCCCCTGGTCGGGTGCCTTTGGCCTGACCGCGATCCGGGGTTCAGCATTGGCTTCCGGCTCGGAACGCGTACGGTGACCAGGCTTGGCGGCCGAAGCCTCGGTTTCGTCCTCCGGTGACAGTACGGACATGACCCCCGTGCAGACGGAACAGCGCGCCTGCACACCCCCGGAAGGAACCTTCGCCGGGTCCACGCGGAAAACCGTCCCGCACTCCGGACAGCTGACGTTCACGCAGGCGTCTCGTCTACCCGATCCATTGCAAAAGCAGGAACTGCATGCGGCGGGGTGAACCGGTCGTCGGTGCGCCGGTCAATCGCATACAGCGACCCCGGCAGAGTCTTGGCATACGTTTTCATTTCAGTCGCGAGATGACTCACCTGGGCGGCGTGCGTGAACTTTCTCCGTACGTTCGTCACCACGCCGATAGAAAGAGTCATGAGCGGCACACGATCGAGATGGCCACGCCGATCCTTTCCGAAAAAAAATCCGGTATTCCGGTCCTGCTCGGAGTACTGGTATGGTACAAGAAGATCGAATACGGCAACAACCTCTCCGCACACGTCTGCTATTTCCGAAAAAGGGATGATATAAATGAAATCGTCACCGCCAATGTGTCCAACAAATCCTCGCTCGCCACAGATTCCCTTCACGACATCGTGCAACACCTTCGCGAGAATCCGAATAACCCGGTCCCCCTCAGTGTAGCTGTACCTGTCGTTGTACTCCTTGAAATGATCCAGGTCGGCGTAGCACACGGCAAAGGTTTCATTCGCAGCAATCCGCTTGGTAATTTCGCGCGCGATTGCAGGCGCGCCGGCTAGGCGAGTGGACGGGTGGACTTCAATGTCGCGATCAGCACGGAGGAGCATCGAGTTGAGGCGCTGCCGAATCTCCGCCGCGCTGTGTGCGGGAATGATCACTTCGTCGGCACCCGCCACGAATCCCTGCTCGAGTTCACCGTCACTTGAAAGAAGGATTGCCGCCGGAATGATGGCAGTATATGCGTCGGCTTTCAGACGCGCGCATGCCACAAACGAGACATCCCTGTTCTTCCGCCCATCGAAAATGACCACACGGAAGCGCGAGCGGAGAGTGCAGGCCATCAACTCATCGGCAGAATCCACTGCGCGCGAAGCGAGCCCCTGCTCCGCAATCCAGCGGGTCAGATGCTCGGGGACGGACTCCCCATCGGGCATGAAAACAATCGCGCTGGTTATAGACACAAATAGTTAGTCGCTGCTGCTCAAGTTAGCGGGCGCGAACTAGAAATAAAAGAACGCGACCGCGAGAATGCCGTATACAAGCAATAGAAACGCGCCTTCGAGCCAGTTGGATTCAGCATCTCTTATGACCGAAGATGCCACACCTACCGCAAGAACGACACTGGCAACCTCCATCGGGCGAAAAGCCAGGTTCATCGGAACGCCCATGGCGGCTCCTAGCAGGACGAGTAGCGGGGCAATCAGCAACGCCACCTGGATGCTGGAGCCCACGGCGATGCTGACTGCAAGATCCATCCGGTTCTTCATCGCCATCATTACGGCCGAACTGTGCTCGGCCGCGTTTCCGATGATCGGAATCAGGATCAGTCCAACAAATATCTCGGAAAGGCCTATCGCCTTAATTGCGTGCTCAGTTGATCCGACCAGAATTTCCGACATCACACCAATTGTGGTGGCCGCTACCACAAGGACAGTCACAGCTTTTTTTAACGACCAATGGGGAGCCGACTCTCCCACGGCAACGTCGCCCCCTTCTCCAAAAGCCGACTTGTGAGTTCCCATGGAGTACAGGAGTGAAAGCAAGTACCCGACGATAAGTATCACGGCGACCCAAAGCGATATTGCCTGCGTCTTGATGTGCGCCGGATCGTGATGCAGGATATCGAACACGGCGGGTACGACCAGTCCGATAACCGCCACGACAAGGAGTGTAGCGCTGAGACCTGCAAGATTGGGATTGAATCTCTGAGTCTTGAATTTCAGTCCCCCGCCAAGCTGCGCCGCTCCGAGCACAAGCAGCAGATTTCCCAGGATCGATCCCGTGATCGAAGCCTTGACCAGATCGATCAAACCCGCTCGCAAAGCCATCGCGGCAATCACCAGCTCCGCGAAATTTCCGAGCGTCGCATTGAGAAGTCCGCCGACAGTCGGTCCGGTGTAGCCCGCGACTTCTTCAGTCGCAGCGCCTAAAAGACCGGAAAGCGGTATAATCGCCGCGGCCGCGAGAATGAATATCAGGGTTTCCGACGCACCCAGTAATTTCGCTATGAGAGTAACGGGAACGAAAACGAGCAGTGCGTACAGGTATTTCAAAAGAGGTAGCGGAGTGAGAAGTAAGTAGGCGGCTGACCCGCATCGGATGAAAGCCCGCCAAAGCTCCGCGCAATGTCGAACTCAAGCTTGTCGGCGACCAGCCCGAACCCAAGCGCGGCGCCGGCACCATTACTTTCACTCGCCGCATACCCGCCCCGCAGGTGCACCTGGTGCTGCCATACGAGATCCGCACCAAATCGCGCGGCCGGCTCTCCGAAGTTCCGGTCGGTTGCCACTGCTGCCGCGAGACGCAGATCTATATCGCTCACATATCGACCCACGAGGGAGACCGGATACGATATCCCCGCTTCGATGCGTGTCGGAAGCGGATCGGGACTGGATCTTTCATCCACTTTCAGGCGGGAGCCAACGTTGCGAACGGCAATCCCGAACATCATTGGGGCCGGTCCAAGAAGCTGGTACTGTATGCCTGCATCGACAGCATTTGAGCTGGCCGCAAACGTCGCAACGTTTGCGCACTGGCCGGAACAGTCTACCCGGAACTGAATGAGCTTGTAGCTGATTCCGCCGTTAAATCTTTTTCCAATGCTACGCGCATAAGTACCTGCGACGACGAGATTACGCGGCAGAATTACGCCCACAGGTCCCTGTTCATCCGTAACCTGCTGGTCGCCGAAATTGAGAACGTCCAGCGAGAAAGCGAGCGTCCCGATGCGCGACGGCGTCGTGTACGTGAGCGCATCCCCAGTCGCGACTATAGTCTGCGAGTGGTGTATCGCGGCTTCACGTTTTGTGCTGCGGGCCAGGGCAGCTGGATTCCACCACACAGCTTCGCTGCCGGGATTGTCGGCAACTACGGCTTGTCCCATGCCAACGGCACGGGCTCCGATCGGCAGCAGAAGGAACGCCGTGCCGGTGGCATCACCCGTGTTTTGCGCCGCGCTTGTCCCGTGCAGCAGGAAAAGCGCGGCGATTACGACTGCGCTAGAGCGGAGTCGCCTCATCCAGCAGCATGATCGGAATGTCATCGCGCACAGGATAACGCAGCTTGCACGCCGGACAGATCAAGCTGGATTCAGCTTCCTTGTATTGCAGATCGCCCTTGCACTTGGGGCACACGAGGATTTCCAGCAGTTGTGGAGACAGACTCATTTCTTGCCACCCTTTCCCATGTGATATCCGAACCGCTCGAGGCTGCCAGGTTTCTTGCGCCAGTTCTCCAGCACCTTCACCTGCAACTCCAGGTACACCTTTTCGCCCACAAACGATTCAATTTTCTTGCGTGAATTTTCGCCGATCTTCTTGATCATGCTGCCGCGGGCGCCAACCACCATTCCTTTCTGGCTTTCGCGCTCTACATAAATTACCGCGCGAATGAAGAGAGGCGAGCGCCCTTCGCGATATTCTTCAACTTCGCAGGCGATGCTATAGGGAATTTCTTCGTGCAGAAGCTCGAGGGTCGTTTCCCGGATCATCTCGCCAACAAAGAAGCGGACTGACTGGGTGCTGACCTCATCTTCGGGATAGAGATATGGACTCTCCGGAAGTTTGGCGGCTACTACATCGATGAACCCAGA
>JBKJPM010000029.1:0-6643 GCA_046595175.1 Gemmatimonadaceae bacterium | reverse complement strand
GTCCGCCTGGTGTCGCTCGACATTGGCGCCCTGGTAAACAACGTCTTCATCCCAGAGGAGGCCCAGCCACTCGAGTCCCTCGAATATTGCGCGGGTGCTTTCGTCAGTGCTGCGCGCTTTGTCAGTGTCTTCGATGCGGAGCAGGAGCTGGCCGCCGTACTTCTTGGCGTACAGCCAGTTGAAGAGGGCTGTCCGCGCACCGCCGACGTGAAGATATCCCGTTGGAGATGGGGCGAAGCGAAGTCTGGGTGTGTGTGGCACGGTCATGCGCATCAATCTAATGAGGCACAAAAAAAAGACCCTTCGTAGCGAAGGGTCTTTTTTTTCTATCGATGGCTATACAATCACGGGGTGTAGGGAACACCGGTGACGTAACCGGCTGGAGTTACCCAGCCATTTCCCCCGGTACGCCAACTGTAGAGTCCGCTCAGACGGCAGGCATTCTGGACAGCCTGCCCACTTCCGCACGGGCTCGAGTAGTCAAACTTCGTTGTTGCAGTAAGCGTGCTGGCAGGCAGCGTGTACTTGAAGCCGCCATTGATGATCGTCACGTTGAAAGTGATTTTCGAACCATAGCTCTCAAACTTCCCGTACGTGTATCCGCTGCTGTTCGTCGTCGCATTCACTGTGTAAACTAAAGTGGCTGCGGACGAACCCTCATCGTTACACAGAGACACGGAGTAAGAGACAGCCGACGTGGGATTGGCACCGCTCAAGCAGGGACCTACTCCCGAAATCGTGGTTGGATCCATCAGCGAACGGCCGTCAGTGCTTGCCGAAACGATTATCTGCGTCGGGCCGGTGAACGCCATATTCGGGAAAATGATAATCAACGGCGCGCCCTGCTCCTGGTGGAGCTCGGAAGAAGTACGGACGCCATTCGTCCACACGAATGTGGAATCGACCAGCTGAAGAATGTTTTCCGGAGACTGAATATGCGCTTCGATGATAGAACTACCCGGAGGCGTTGTGCCACCGCCACCACCTGGAGGCGGAGTTCCGCCTCGGACGATCACTTGTCCCGTCGCACTGTTGTTGGCGAGGTTCGAGTCGGACGGACCGATGTCCTCTAGGGTTACCGTGAGGTTATGAATGCCGCTTTGAGTAAATATCAGCGCGACGGAACACATCTGTCCTGCATTTACGATCGTAGATCTCCCGAGCAGCACTCCGTTCTCGTAAATCGCGCAGCGCGCGGTGGCGGGAATCGTCGAGAAAGTCAGAACATTCACAGCAGACTCAAAAACAGTCGACACGCCAGCGGCAACGCCTGACGGCCACGATACAGTCTCGACTCCGAGATCCGGAGAGACGAGCACCGTTGTGCAGGTCTTGATTGAGAAGTTCTTTCCTGACGCGTCACGATAGTTGTAGTGAACTTCCAGTGAGGCGCCCGCCGGAATACCTGTGAACTTGAACGAGCCCTCGCCGCCGCCCTTGAGTATCGAGGAAGCCGCGGACCGATCCCAGTTTACCTGCTTGTGAGCTGCGTCGTCTGGGTCGAGAGGGGAATCGGGTTCATCGTCAGCTTCGGAATCGATCTTGACGCTGTTGTAATGAAAGTTGGCAGAGAACTGATGGAGACCGTAGTCCTTGTAGGTGTTCTTACAGAACTTGACGTGTACATGATTTAAAACGCCGAGCGCCGGGGCTCCGGGAACAAACTGGTTGGCATTCGCATCGAAGTATCCAAAGCTGCCCGAAGTGACGGAAAGAGTCGTCAGGCCTTTGGAATCGATGATAGCGCGTTCCTGCATCGGAGGGCTCACCTTAGCCGAAGCATTCCTCGAGATGGCCTGATAGTCAGCGCCAGGGGAGGTCACAGTCTCGGCGCAAGCTGCGGCAAAGAGTGTAACAAGTCCAAGAAAGAGAGGCCGTGCAGTGCGTAGTCGACGAAAATTCAAGTTGTGCATCCCCGTAAAATGCTTTAGCCAACCAATTGGATACGCAAAATTTGCGCTCAAGTGGCCGGCTGGTAATCCTTAAATTGTAGCTGTGGCGACGCGGAACTGCCTGACTCTCATATAATATAAGATGCCAGTGAGCGACCTGCAAATGATCCCAAGGCTTTCTGTGACCATGGCTGAGGTATATTAGAAACTAGTGTTTGTCACCAAACGGGCAGGTTTTTCGATCATTGAGATCGTAGTGGCCCTGGCCATTATGACCATCCTTGGCGCGGTCGTTCTCCCGAGTTTCGGCTCGTACCTGGATACGAAGCGGGTTTCCGAATCGGCCGCGACCCTGGATTCACTCAGGGTCTCCATCGGGCGATTCAGGACGGCAACGGCAGACTATCCCGGCCGGCTCTCGCATTTGAGCCGGCTGATCCAGTCAACGGCACCGGCGGATTTTACGGCTTGTAATAGACCTGCCAACCCTGCGGCAGCATATATCGCTGCTTCGGTAACAGGCTGGTTGACTGCTGGACCTTTTTGGGACCGGAGCATACCTCGAACTGGTTTTGTGCTGCCCATTGGCACGATGCTCGATTCGATGTACCGCACGAGCAGCAGCACTGTTGCCGGAACTATGGTTATGACCATCCCGAACGTCACAATCGAAGACGCTCGGCAGCTGAACCTTATAGAAGACGGCTCAACGGACGTCGATCAAGGGGATGGCTCAAACACAACCGGCGCAGTTCGATTTACGGCCCCTTCAACTTCTTCAACCGTTTCTTACCACATCCCGGTAGCGGCCAGTTGCTAAGACCCAGGCGCGCCGGCTTTTCTCTATTCGAGGCCATTATCGCCACGGGCATTCTTGCGATTATCGGGGCCGCTATCCTCCCCAGCATCGCCGGCAACCAGCAACAAAGACTGACCAGCCAAACGGCAGATGAACTTCTGGCGATTGGTGCGGCCGTGCAAAAGTTTGAACTGGCTGCAAATGTGGGAACCTATCCCGGTAAGCTAAGCGATCTGACGACTGAGATAACCGTTGGAGATCCAACGAGTTGCCCGACGCGAACTTATACGGCGGAGGCTGCTACGGTCGCTAAATGGCGAGTTGGCGGACCCTACCTCGACCGCGTAGTTCCTACAACAGGGCTTCAGCTCAGCCTCGGCGTCGCGAACAATGCGCTTACGAGATCATCGGGAGTGAACCTCGTCGGATCTCTCCTGGTCACAATTCCAAATGTCGACTATTCGGACGCACTCCGTCTTAATGATGTTATGGATGGTCCAGGCGATGTGGTGACCGTTGGCCTGCTTAATCTCAAAGGGGCAATCCGGTGGACTACGGCCCCCGGCGCTTCCGGAACGGTGTCAGTGCTTTTTGCGATGCCTGTGGGAGCGAGATGCTAAATGATTAGAACACGGCGCAGACGCACTGGTTTTTCAATGCTGGAGGTAATCGGAATTGTGGCTGTGATGGCGATTCTTGGGGCCGTAGTAATTCCGTCGCTATTTGCAGGCACAGAGGTTCGTGCGGTGGCCTCTACCAAGCAGACGCTGGACTCGCTGCAGGCGGGCTATGTGAGGTTCGGCACCATTGTGGGGAGTTATCCGGGCTTCATACACATGCTCTCTGATTCGGCGTTGCTCGAGAACGGTACCGATCCGACGACCTGTTCGGTCTCTCCGACCACCATTTCAGCCGCCTCCGCCGACAATTACAGGCAAGCTGCAGGGGGGCCTTTCTTCCAGCGCATTATCTCATCAACCGGCGGGCTGCCCGTCGGCATCGGAATCATTGACGACCTCATCCCCAAGCGCGGGGGGCCGAGCACGACGACATTCCCGCTTTTTTTTCAGATCGGGAGCGTCACTGTCTCTGCGGGCCAGGCGTTGAACGATCTATATGACACAGTCGCGGAAGCCGACAACGCCGATGGGAGCAATACGGCGGGCATCATTCGCTACCCGATTCCATCTGCCGATGGCACCTACACTGTAGTCCAATTCAGGTTTACCGGTTCGAACCGTTGTTGAAGGTGCGCCACGGGTTTTCGATGGTTGAAATAATGACCACGCTGCTTATCATGGCCATATTGACCGGGTTGGTAACGCCAGTGGTGATGAAGCGCATCCGATACGCGCAGGCCCAGGCAGCGGCAGATACTTTCGAAGCCATTCGAAACGGTATTCGCGATTTTCGGACGGACGTGGGCGAGTACCCGTCGCGGCTCACCCAATTGATGGGACGCCCGGACAATTCGAGTGTATCGGCGATCCGGTTGTGTGGAGCCACCACCATGGCTCCCGCAACCCGTCTCCTTTGGAAGGGACCCTACCTGGCCAGAAATTATGCAGACGTAAGCAACATCACTCCCACATACGGCGTTACCACAGGCGAATGGCGAATTTTTGACCAGATGACTCGTGTGGGCAACACAGCTTCCACGGACACCGCTCGCATTTTCGTCAACATGCCTAACGTCCCGCTCGAAGATGCGAATCGCATTAACGAACTCATCGACGGCCCTGCGAGCGAGGTCGCTGCGCAGGCCGCTGGAGCCGATACCGCGGGGGCTTTCACATGGGTGGCAGTGCAAAATGCCAGCACAACCGTGTCGTACCGCATTATGATTAGAGGATGTTAGCGAGCATATGACACGGGCACCCGAGCGTCCATCGACGAGATTATCGGGATTTACCTTCCCGGAAATCGTGGTTGCCCTGGCAATAATTGCGATTCTAACAGCGGTTATCGTTCCAGGCTTGGCGCTCCGAATGCGATCGGCGCAGGCAGCCTCGATCATTCAGGACATGCGCACGCTGAATTCAGCAATTGCGCAATACAGGGAAAATGTAGGGCGGTATCCTGGAAATCTGAACGAGCTGGCAAGCTCCACCGTTCCCCAGCTCGATTTGTGTGGTAACACTTTGCCTGCATCATTGAGCTCGCTTTGGCGGGGCCCATACGTCGCTCAGGATATTAGCAACGGATTCGTCAGCGGGGATGCGCTCATTCTCCTGCCGCTCACCCGTAATCCGGCGACCACCGCACCCAATTCCACGGTTCTCGACGGGGTCATGAAGATCGATATCACCCGGGTAGATAGTCTTTCCGCAGAAGCCATAGAGGCGGCATTCGATGGTTACAGCGCCAGCGTGACACGGTACTCTCGTGGCACAATTCAGTGGGTCGGCGTGGCCGGCGCAGGTGGTCTTGGAAAGGTGGGTGCGCTCGTCTACGTCCTTCCGGTGCGCGGATGCTAACTCGCGGGAAAGCAGGCAAAGGCTTCAGTCTCACGGAGATCCTGGTCGCACTCGCGATTATCGCGATCATGAGCGCCGTGCTCTTGCCGGCGGTAAACAGCCAGCTGGGGAAAAGTGACGCATCGCGTGCGGCTTCGGATCTGGTGGCAGTCCAGACGGGAGTTCAGTCGTTCATGGGAGACGTCCACCGTGTGCCCCAGAAAATCTCCCAGCTCACGACGAAAATCACCATTTCGGATAACGATCTTGGCAACCCGAACACCGCTCCCCCTGCGTCGGCGGCGGCCTTTGCAGACTACCTCGTTGCCAACTGGCGCGGACCGTACCTGAATAAAGATGTGGTGGGTCCTACGCGGGTCGGCAACATCCAGGATGCGTTCTCGGTGACTACTGTCGGCACTTCATATTATCTGACGGTAAGCATGATCAATGTCGCCGGTTCCGATTTTGCGCAGATCGAAGCGATTCTTGACGAAGGAGCAGCGACGAGTACATCGTCTACGACGGGTGTCGTGCGTTATACCGGAACCACTCTTACTTTCCTCGCCGTCCCTCTCTATTAAGCATCTACTGCTGGAACGCGCGCGAATATTTCGTCACTGGCTCGAAAGCTCTTGAATTCCAGAGCGTTTCCGCTGGGATCGCACAGAAACATTGTCATCTGCTCGCCCGATTTTCCCTCGAAGCGCACCATTGGGTCGATGACAAAGCGGATTCCCACCTCGCGAACCCGGCTCGCAAGCGCCTGAAACTCGTTCCACTCCAGGACTGCACCAAAGTGCGGCACGGGAACTCTCTTGCCCTCTACAATACCGGCGTCAGTAGTCTGCGCAACCGGGCCCGTATTGTGTGCAGAAATCTGGTTTCCGAAGAAATCAAAATCCACCCAGGTCTCGGTGCTGCGTCCTTCCTTGCAGCCGAGAATTCGCCCGTAAAATTCGCGCGTGGATTCGAGATCCCTGACGAAAAACGCGTAATGAAAGGGACGAATGGGAGTTAACGAGAGGAGTTAACGGAGGAAAAAATAACGGAGAGAGAGGGATTCGAACCCTCGATAGGCGTTTCCACCTATGCCGGTTTAGCAAACCGGTGCCTTCAGCCTCTCGGCCATCCCTCCTGAGCATCCAAAGCTATCGGATGCTCGGGGTGTATTCAACCCAACGCGTTACGGAATGATGCGCGGCTTCTTTCAACCGGGATCGTTCGCATCAGTCAGCTCTCACACCCATTTCTCCGGATTCGGGCGAAGATGCTGCGCTGTGAAAGGTGTCGGTGCGGGTTGATGAAAATCCCGACGGCGCAGTCGATCGCGCAGGGGCCTTGCCGGTACCGCGCACGACCGTGGCGAGTTCCTGCATTGCCTCCTCGATACGTTCCTGAAAGGCCGAAGCAACACTCGTTACGAGTGACGCCACAACTCCGTCGAGCGCTTCTGTGAGCTTGCTGCCGGTGTCTCGCGTCGCAGACGTTGTAAC
>JBKJPM010000270.1:0-3073 GCA_046595175.1 Gemmatimonadaceae bacterium | reverse complement strand
CGTTGATCGCCAGCTTGTACTCGAACGGCTGGCAAACATGGCAATCGAGTTGTTCGCTACAGCTTCAGTGATATCCCGGACTCAGTCGATCATAGAACGGGGAACATCGAAAGAGGCCGACGATGCAATTCAGTTATGCGGGCTCTTTTGCGTGGAGTCGGGCCGGAGATTCAGGGACGCGCGGAACTCCCTGGATAATTCGGAGGATGCGGTGGATGATGCGCGGAGGTCGGTCGCGGCTTCGGTAAGAGAAGCGCAGGGGTACACAATCGGTGATGCGCTTCTAGGCGAGAAGTAAACGCGCGGGGCACCGTACACTTCAAAGCCTTTGGCCGATCTCAGATCCGAACGCTAGTCAACTTCAATCCTGACAGCTCCGATCTCTAGAACCCAAGCTCGAGAGAAAACCGCACCTGTCTTGGTTCGATCGGATGAAAATGAATGTCGTCTACGCCGGCGGGTTGTTCTCCCCTGAGCCGGGACACATAGCCGTACTGAATATCAAAGGCCGGAGAATTCAGAATATTTAGAACTGTCGCCTGCATGCGAATTCCGGAACGAACTGTGTATCCGACGTCGCCATTCACAAGCGTCGTTGACGTCGCACGTACAGAATTGTCTTCCTTGAGAGGATACGCACCGAAGTGCCGCAACCGAAGAGAGCCAAATATTCCCAGGGACGGATTGAAAGCGGCTCCCGCAGCAATCACATTCTCCAACGCGCCTGGAATCCTGTTTTCATTGCTGGGAACGCCGGAGAAGCGCGCGCGCGCAAGCGAAAAGTCTGCGTCGAAAGACAGAGCGTCCTTTGGACGATAGAAATTTGCCCAGGTAATTCCTGATCTTTGGCTTGCCGCCGATGCCTCGGTGGTGCCGCCATCGCCAGTAAATACAAGCTCGCTGTTGAGTGACAACCCCCAGACCGCCAGCGTAGAGCGCAAGCCAGCGACCGGCGTGATACGAACACCAATTTCCGCTCCCCGCGAACGCACAAGCGGGTCAACCCGCTGGGCCGCTTCCCGTGTCGATGGGTCGATCGTGATAGTCGTTCCGCGCGCGTCGTTACTATGAAACCCAAGCCCTCCACTCACGTACAGCTCCGAGCCTGGCGTTGGGTTGAAAATCAAAGATCCTTTGGGACTGGCGATGAAGGCATGCGTATGGCCCGAATTCTCGGGGAGGCTGCTCCTGACCTTAAAATCGTAAAAATCAAATCGCTGCCCCAAAACAGTTCTGAAGCGCTTGCTCCAGAGCGATGTAGCGGAGAAGTGTAATCCGGTGGACAGTTCCTGTATCGAGTCTTCGCGCACCATCGAAGTTCGACTCCGCTGCTGCGTGCGATACAGACCCGCCGGCGAAATGAAATCTCCCCTGAACTGCAGACCCGATTTAAAATCGTGCGTCACTCCCGCAAACTGGATCTGCTTTTCCCGGGATGCATTCCCGCCCGTAATCCATCGCCGATCGTGCTGGCTAAACTGATCTCCGCGAACAGAATCTTCGAGAAAAAAGGTAAAGTTCGAGTACAGAGTCAGGTCGGAATAGATTCCGAACAGATTGATTTTATCGACCGCATTTGAGCCAACATGTACCCACGACCCCGAAGCACTGTAGCGTTCCGACTTGCCTCCGTCGGTTCCATCAATTTGCCCGAATCGGTCGATCAAACCTCGTGCTACCGCCCTGTCAGGAATCTGGTCGTTCGAGTTCCATGCGTTGCGGTATGCCAGCCCCAGGAATGAAAAATGGTTATTTCCGGCATTTTTGCTGTATCGTGACAGCGCGCTCACTTTACGTACTTTTTCTGCGAGTTGCCATGGACCATCGTATCCCTTCAGCTCCACTCCAGTGAGCAGGTCGCCTCCTCTCACTACCGCTGATCCACCGCCAGCGAAGCGGAGCAGCCCGTTGTCGCCAAACCCAACATTTGCGAACGGTCTGTCTAACTTGCGAAAAAGATGGAACTCCGCGGAACCGGCGCTCCCAAAGTCACCCACCTCCGCGTCGTACACTCCGAGACTGTAGTCGAGGTGTTCAACGAATTCCGGGATAAGAAAATTCAAATCCGTCCAACCCTGACCGTGGGCATGACTCGGAAGATTGACTGGCATACCATCCACACGCGTCTGGAAATCAGTTCCATGATCGAGATTGAAACCGCGCACGAAGTACTGGTTCGCCTTTCCCTCGCCAGAGTGTTGCGTGACGATTACACCCGGAACGGTTTCAAGCAGTTCTCCCTCACGCGTAATCGGGCGCACCCGCAGGTCTGCATGACCCACCCGCCCTTGCGACGCAGATGCCGCAACTCCAATGAGATCATCGATTCGGCCGGAGACGGTGACCGTACCAATAGTTCGCACACCGGTAGTTTTTGCCTTAGATGTGTCCGCAGTCGCATTCTGGGCTTGAAGGCGTCCGCAAGGCAGTAGCACGGCCACTGCGGCTAACATAAAAAGGAGTGCTTTGGTTTTCTTCAGCATGAAACTTATGGAAGGGTCTTCCACCCGTCACCACGTACGAACAGCCTGCTCGCGCGGCGATTTCCTGCAAGCGTTTGCACGACATTGACCTGATCATGAAAAAGCTCGGTCACGATCGAGTTGGAGAGCCGAATGGAATTCGGCGGCGACATCAAGTTTGCGCGAAAACAAAAGCGGAGCATGTCTCCCGCCCGAACAACACCACAGGGAATCAAATCGACTGCGATCGCATCTTTTCCCAGCACGCGAAAGTTGGCCAGCAGGTACGAGAAGCCCCGGCCTGGAGGAATGAGACTGTCCACGCCTAACTTGACGCGCGTATATCTCGCGGCGGCAGCGGAAAAATCGTTCGCACATCCCATTCATATGAGCTACACCGAAATGCGGTACACCGCTGCAACGCAGTCTCTGGAGATATCGGTGCGGGTTT
Source organism: Gemmatimonadaceae bacterium (assembly GCA_046595175.1). Classification (GTDB taxonomy): domain Bacteria; phylum Gemmatimonadota; class Gemmatimonadetes; order Gemmatimonadales; family Gemmatimonadaceae; genus UBA4720. Next base: position 160 of record JBKJPM010000270.1, on the reverse strand, counting down.
ATGCGAACGATTTTTCCGCTGCCGCCGCAAGGCGCGCGGGCGTTCGCTTGAAGGCGGACAGCTTGATAGACCTGAGAAGCGCCTTGAGCTACATCAGTGGCAATCTTGCAATCGTAGGCGGAAGCAACCGGGCTATTGCATTGGTGCCGTGCGGCGTCAC
>JBKJPM010000058.1:0-2902 GCA_046595175.1 Gemmatimonadaceae bacterium | reverse complement strand
CTTCAGCTTTCCATCGAAGTGTTTCGCATTGTAGCGCGCGTGCCACTCAGCCAGGCGTTCAGCGATCGGGACGTCTTCGGAGTGGGTTCGGTGCGGCTTGCGCGAACGCCGCTCTGCATCGAGTTCCACCACCTGGAAATTCAGGATTATGCGCTTTGCGGCACCGCGAGCCGCACGCGTGCGTCCGTGCACAAAAACGATTATTGCTTGCCACACTTCTTCCGGCGCATTCAGGAACCCCTTGTGAATCCGCAGCTCGCCGCGACCATAACTCACAACCACGGTGCGATTCCGCGTTAGGCGAACCCGGTATCCGCTCGCCAGACCCAGGCGGCGAAGCTCAGCCTCGAACTCCTGGGAACTTTTGGGTCGCGCGGTCGGAACGAAATCGAGCGAAAGCTGGTTTTCATCGCGCGAGAGAAACCGCGCGAATCTGCTTAGCGCTTGAAACAACGGTGCGGACCCGGAACGAAATGTTTTGCCTCAGGCGACCAAACTCGCGTATGCACCTCGATCTCGTCAGGACGGATATTAATAATGTTCACCGACGACGGACGCCCACCCCTGGACCGGCTCGAAACGGTTCCTGCCGTTGAGATCACTGTTCCCTTCCGCGTGTGCTCGATGTAGTGCACCGACTCCTGGTGATCATGCCCGCACAGGATCAGGTCCACACCCATTTCGGCGAAGGTTCCCAGGATACTCTTGGTGCGCTTCAGTCCATGCCGCTGCGACAGTTCACCCTTGACCGGATTGTGATGCATCACAATGACGCGCGCGTCTTCCTTCTTGGCACGCGAGAACGCAGTGCGTGCATACTCGAACTGTTTCTTCCTGAGATCACCGATGATGGACAGATCTCGCATGTTCCAGGTGAGCGTTCGCCGGGTGATTCCATGCGACGTGTTCAGTCCGACGAAGGCCGCGCCTGACACATACAACGCAGGCTCTAGTTCCGGAGAAATGAACTCCCTGTATGTCGCGTAAATTTTGGATTTGTCCCCGAGGCCGAGCGGGGCGTGCCACCATCTGACGTCATGGTTGCCAGGGACGACGATCGTCTGACTGACCCTGGCCGCATCGCGGAGGAAGACGGCAGCCCGCTGGAATTCACCGGACCGGGATCGCTGCGACAAGTCTCCGGAGATTGCGACCACGTCGAACTTCTCCTCCTGGATCGCAGCTTCCATCGCTTCGATCTGGGCTGGGACCGCGGGTCGTCCGAAGTGCAAATCCGAGGCGTGAAAGACGCGGACGTTTTCTGCCGACATCAGCGAAGCCCAGCCATGACCGCGAGGCGGCTGGCGAGTGATGCGGCTACTGAACGATTTAGTGCCGGCGCGGGTTCGGTGGAGATGTCTTCGGCCCAGCGAACCTGGGCCAATCGGGCGTCGATGAGCACAACGCGCATCGTCGCTCGGCGCATACCAGTTGAACCTGAATTCACAGAGCGCACATTCACTGGAAGCAGTACATAACGCGCATCCGTAAGGGCAATGAGCTGCCGCAGCTGAGTCCTCAGCGTTTCAGAGACCGACTCCTCCGGCTCCGGAAGCTTTTCAGTCAGCCCGTCGACCGAGAGCTTCAGCGGGTCCGCGCTTACGCCGATATTCCGTCTTGAAGACTCGATGATCGCAGGACCAAAAACCCAGCGCGCCGGGGGAGAATCGCCGAAGGCGAAGCGAATTTCGTAGTCCATCGCCTCCCTAAAAGCCATCGCCGCGTACGAGCGAGAGCTCGTCACTCCCGGATTCTCGGAAACCTGCTGAAGCGGGAGCACCAGGACGGCCCGTCCGGCGTAGCCGGCCAGTGACGCTGAGTCGTTATTTGGATCTGACGCACCCGACCCACCGGAAGCGCAGGCCATCGACGCAATCAGGGCCAAACCCAGGGAAATGCCAAAGGCTTTTTTCATAGGAAGATTGCGGGAAAAGTAACCGCTCTTCAATTTCAGCGCCTACTTCTTTCCCATATAGATGCAGAAGCTTCTTTCCATAGTTGGCTGGGTACTTGTTGCGGCGTTGGGTGCGGGTGCATTTGCATGGCTGGCCATTTCGCATGGTGAGAACGTGAGTGCGGCCTGGCTCCTGGTTGCAGCAATCTGCACCTATGCGATCGCCTACCGCTTTTACAGCAAGCTCATCGCTGCAAAGGTATTCGCGCTTCGGTCCGATCGCCCAACCCCGGCTGTTAGACTGAATGACGGCCGGGATTACTCACCGACCAACAAATGGATCGTCTTTGGACACCATTTCGCGGCTATTGCCGGTCCCGGTCCGCTTGTGGGTCCGACGCTGGCCGCCCAATTCGGATTTCTTCCCGGCGCGATCTGGATCATAGTCGGCGTCGCGCTCGGAGGCGCTGTTCAGGATTTCGTGATTCTGGCTTCATCCATTCGCCGGGACGGAAAGTCACTTGGGCAAATGGCGAAGGAAGAAATCGGGAAGGTCGCCGGCGTGACGGCATTGATTGCCATTCTCGGAATCATGGTGATAATCGTTGCCGTTCTGGGACTTGTTGTAGTGAACGCCCTCAAGTCCAGCCCCTGGGGGACAGTGACAATTGGACTGACAATCCCCATCGCGATGTTCATGGGCGTTTACATGCGGTTCATTCGGCCTGATCGCGTGCTCGAGACAACGGCGATTGGAATTGTACTGCTGATTCTCGCTCTCTATGCGGGACGCTGGGTCGCTGCCAATCCCGCACTCGCACCGATGTTTACGCTTACGGCAACCACGCTCGCGATCTGCATCATGATCTATGGGTTCGCAGCTTCGGTGCTTCCTGTCTGGCTACTGCTCGCTCCACGCGACTACCTGTCCGCATTCGTGAAGATTGGAGTGGTGGTTGCTCTGGCGGCGGGAATCCTGATTGTACTTCCGCCCTTCCAGATGCCGGC
>JBKJPM010000020.1:0-4816 GCA_046595175.1 Gemmatimonadaceae bacterium | reverse complement strand
GCGAACTGCATTCCGGCAAAGTCCTTCCGCCTCGGAACCCTTGAGGATGCGCAGCACGTTGTACTGAGCCCCGGTGATTCCGTATGGCTTGAAGACTTGGGCCATTTCGTCCGCGATAATCGACGAAGTGCGAACCATGTTCAGTCCGGCTTCCTCGTAGATGCTTCGAAACGGCTTCTTTTGCTGAATCTCGGCCTGCAAACCTTTCGTCATGGATTAATTATAGGTGTTGTCACACTTAGTGTCAAGACACGCATTGCCGGATGCCATTCGGGCATGTCTTAAGCCCTCCAATAGCTATCCCAAAAGACCTAGCTTCCTGTAATGAGCATGAGACAGAAGCCTGTGGTTCACCTGGAATATCCTGAATGGGTTGGGTCGGTGGTGGAGTGGGACCGGCTTTATGAATCCGATCAGGACCGTATGCGTCTGGCGATTGCCCTTTCCCGGGCGAATGTGGAACACGGTACAGGCGGACCATTCGGTTCGGCCATTTTCGAAAGCGAAACCGGCAGGCTTGTCGCAGTCGGAATGAACAGCGTTGTTCGACTCAATAACTGCATCCTGCACGGGGAGACTTTCGCATTCATGATGGCGCAACAGGTGACGGGATCATTCACGCTCAACTCCCCCAACCTTCCCCGCCACGAGCTTCACACTTCCTGCGAACCGTGCGCGATGTGTCTCGGCGCAACTTTATGGAGCGGCGTCCGTCGAGTTGTTTATGCGGCCACACGCGAAGACGCGACGATTCTCAACTTTGAGGAGGGACCCGTTTTTCCCGAGTCCTACAAGTACCTCGAGGATCGGGGCATCGAAATCGTTCGCAATGTCCTCCGGGACGAAGCCAAAGCAGTGCTTGAGCTCTATAGGTCGAAGAGCGGAAAGATCTACAACGGCTGACGCTTTGCCTTATTCCACAACCTTATAGAGCGAGGTCATTCCCGCCTCGAGGTGCGGCGCCACATGACAATGGAAAAGCCAGCTCCCGGGGTTATCAGGAACCATGTCGGCTACGACCATTCCCATTGGAAGGAGCGCCAGAACATCAGTCCGCATGTGCATCGCGATTACTGTATTGCCATGCCAGTGCGGCGCATGAATCTCGAAGTTGGTATTGGCCATCACATACCAGCGGACACGTTCGCCCTTCTTGAGAACGACCTGGGGTCCATTCCCAAAAACAAATCCGTTGATCGTTTCCTTGAGGTTGCTCAAATAGAAAGGGTCCGCGAATGTTGCCGGCGACATCTTGTTGATGCTCGCTGGTTTCTTTGCAAATCTGTTGATGTTGGCATCCACGAAGGGGCTGACATTTTCGTCCATCTCCATGAAAGCCGCAACGATCTCTCTGTCGACGCCATCGGGAGTTCCGTCGGCGCGCATGTGTCCTCGCCGTGTCACGATCATGGCACCAATAAGTCCTCGTTGACATCGCCAGCCTCGTTTACATGCGAGTGGTACATCCACAGGATTGAGCTCGGATCGCCCATGGCCGGCCCGGCTCGCTCCGGTACTGGCCACGTGTAGGTGTGCTGCTTACCGGGCATGACCGCATCATCCGCCTTGTCCCCTCCCGAGGTGCCGTCACTCGAGCCGGCACCCTCCGAATCCTTGTTGTAGAACACACCGTGCGGGTGCACCGAATATGGATTGCTACCGTTATTCCGGAACACCACTTTTATCGTATCGCCAACTTGCGCTCTGAGCACCGGCCCAAGTATTCCGAGGTGTTCCCATGCGGAAGTGCGCGGTTTCAGCTTCTGGAATGATGCATCGGAATATTCCCTGTAAATCGCCTTTCGGTATACGCGTCCAATGCGTCCGTCGCTTGCAATCAGACCATCAGCCGCAACACCGGTAAACGGACCTTCGCGCACCTTGTCAATCCCGCTCGGCGCGTAATCCCAATCCACTTCGTCAGCCGCTACGTAGTAGGTGATTGTGTGGCCGGGTGCGCGCATCGCGCGGGACTGCGCCGAAGGAACCGCAGGAATGGCGCTCACCAGTGCCGCCAGAAACGAGATGATAAGACAATTGCGCATACCTGGTCCTGGTCTAAGTTGTCCACTTGCCGCTCAAAACGTGCGTCGAACTGCAATGTCCGCAAGGAGGAGGCGACCATTGCAGGATGCTACTCTTCCCTTAGCGCGCTAAAGCGCCAATTTTCCCGAATGAAAACGAGTCTCGATCCGTCTGCAGTTGCCGAAGCCACTGACGCGCTGAAGTCTGCAAACCTCGCGTTCGCCGGAGCCCATCCAGGTGAAGGCGAAGGGAGGCAGCCTGTACATACCGTTTATGGCGGAGCCCAGCTCTTCGCCTCGGATTCCGTTCCCAAGCTTGGCACGATCGCCTTGCGCGCGATGGATACCTATGCAGAAGATGCTGCGACCCTTGGGAAAGCAGTCGGCATTTCCAGTCATCCGGCTCTCGCTACCATCAATTCGCGGGTTCGCGAAAAACTGACGCGCGAGCCGCTGGAAGATTTCCGGATTGATTTCGAGGACGGGTATGGAAATCGACCCGATGCGGAAGAAGACAATCACGCGCAGGTAGTAGCGCGCGAGCTCTTGAAAGGAATGAAGGAGGGCACGCTGTCTCCGTTTATCGGCATGCGTGTCAAACCATTGAACGAAGAATTGCGGTTGCGGAGTATTCGCACACTCGACATCGTGATGACCGCGCTTGTTGAAGGCGGTGGAATTCCGGATCGCTGGGTGGTGACGATTCCCAAGATCACGATCATCGAACAGGTCGAGTACACCGTAGCAGTGTTGCGAGCGCTCGAGAAGAAACTGGGTCTCGCTGACGGCACACTGAAGTTCGAGGCAATGGTCGAAACACCGCAGATCATCCTGGAATCGGATGGCCGAAGCCTGCTCCCAAGACTGCTCGACGCTTCGGACGGTCGGCTGCGCGGAGCGCATTTCGGGACTTACGATTTCACAGCGAGCCTGAACATCACCGCCGCGTATCAGCGCATGCAGCACCCCTCATGCGATTTCGCGAAGCACTTCATGCAAGTCGCGTTTGCCGGTACCGACGTCTGGCTGTCAGATGGTTCGACCACTGTAATGCCGGTTCCGGTTCACCGCGAATCGAAAGACGGCCCCAAGCTCACTGCAAAGCAGAGCGCTGACAACGCGGTGAGCGTGCACGCGGCCTGGAAGCTTCACTTCGACGACATCCGGCATTCACTCGCCGGCGGATTCTATCAGGGTTGGGATTTGCATCCGGCACAGATGGTGACACGATACGCCGCTTTATACAGTTTCTTCCTCGAAGGAATCGACGCTGCAGGCGTTCGCCTCAGCAATTTTGTGCAGAAGGCCGCGCAGGCCACGCTGGTCGGAGATGTGTTCGACGATGCCGCGACTGGACAGGGACTTCTCAACTTCTTCCTGCGCGGGATAAATTCGGGCGCAATCACCGAAGCGGAAGCGCTCAGGATGACTGGACTTGCCGCTGACGAATTCCGCGGCCGCTCCTTTGTAAAGATCATGCGCGGGCGGAAATAGTTGGGCGCCATTGGATGGGAAATGGTAGACCTCGTCGCGCGATGGATCCACGTCATCGCTGCGATGATGTGGGTTGGCAATTCCCTGCTCTTCAACTGGCTGGACAGGAATCTCCAGAAGCCCGGACCGCGCAGCGCATCAGGGTCAATCGGCGAGATCTGGCTGCTCCACTCCGGCGCGTTTTACTACGTAGACAAGACGCTGCTCGGCGACCAGAAAATGCCCAAGCCGATGCACTGGTTTTTCCTGCAGGCATTTACAACAACGGGAAGCGGCTTGGTTCTGCTTATCGCCGTTTACTGGGCAGGCGGCCGCGCCGTGATGGCCGACAGCACCGTTTCGAACTTGACCCACATCCAGGCGGTGATGTTGGGCCTCGGCTCGATACTGGTTGGAACTTTCGTGTACCAGATATCCAATCATTACGTCGCGCCGCGCGCTCCAAGACTTTCTGCCGCGGTGTGGATCTCCGCCCTGGCTGCAATCTCGCTCGCGCTCACGCAGTTCCTGAACGGACGCGCTGCCTTTCTGCACATCGGAGCAATGTTGGGTGTGATAATGGCGACCAATGTGTGGTGGACGATTCTTCCGTCACAGCGCGCCCTTGTTGCGTCCATCGAAAAAGGTGGAGACGCCGGCGAGAGCAAGAAGCTGTCAGACAGAGCCAAGCGCGTTTCGATCCACAACAACTACTTCACATTCCCGGTGATTCTGCTGATGGTGAGCAATCACTTTTCGGGATTGTATTCCAACAGATACAGCTTTGGCCTGTTGTTGATCATTGTGGTGACCGGTGCGCTAATTCGCCATATCATGAATATCCGTTTTACGTGGGCGCCCTGGAAACCGGCCTTGGCAGCAACGAGTGTCTCGGGACTCATACTTCTATATGGAGTGACGTGGCTGGGAAACTCTCCCAATTTCACATTTGGGCCGGGCCCATCCAAGCAGCAGCTTCAGCAGCCGCTTTCCGTCGTTTTTACGGCCGTGAATTTCGCAGAGGTGCGACACGTCATCGATCGGCGCTGCGCGGTGTGTCATTCTCAGAATCCGGTGGACCTGAGTTTTGGGGTTGCGCCAGCCGGAGTTGCGTTTGATACACCCGAGCAAATTATGGCGAGACGCTCGCGTATCCTCGAGCGTGCTGTAGTAACGCGCACAATGCCGCCCGCGAATAAGACCAGGATTCTAATACAGCGCGTTCGTAATCTGTAATCCTGGTCTTATTCGCCGGCGGCATTGTGCGCGTTACTACAGCACGCTCGAGGATACGCGAGCGCCTCGCCAGAATTTGCTCG
>JBKJPM010000289.1:0-3931 GCA_046595175.1 Gemmatimonadaceae bacterium | reverse complement strand
ACTTCGCGGGCGCGTTCCACCTGGCCCGTCACCGCGTTAACAGCGACGACGTCAAGCTGGGTGGCCACCGGCGATAAATCGAAATTCAGTGTCTCAGTTGCGCCGGAGCCAAGCGTGATGCTCCTCGCTTGTGCGGCGAACCCGATCCGCGTAGCGCGAATCTGAATTGGTCCGGGTGCGACGCCCAGCAAGCGATAGCTTCCGTTCTCGCCGGTGCGGACCGCTGTGCCCGTTCCGACAATGATTACTACTGCATCCGGAATTGCGCGGCCGGTGCCCTGCTCGAGAACTCTTCCCGAGATGGAGCCAGCCTGTTGTGCACTTGCCGTAAACGGCAACAGGGCGATTGCCCCGACCAGGAATACCGACTTCCTGAGTAGGCGTGCGAAGGATTGACCTGTCATGGTTATGATGCGCCTCCAACGTGTAACGGGTGGGTGGGTTTGCCGGAATCCGGCCGAACATGGGAGTAAATTCCCAACACTAAACTTACCTCTATGGTATGAACCTCTGTCAAGGCCAAGTTAAAACACTTGAATTGACCTGGCGCCGCTCCGGACGACCTACGCTCCGAAACGGCCCCTCAGAAGAGCCCGTAAATCCAGCAGCTGGGTGCCCAATCCGCCGTCGGGTACATGCGGCTTGTCATCCTGGCCAAGGGCAATGCGCTCCATCTTGGTCCGAACCCCACCGTCAATGAACCGGGAAAGCTGGTCCATCGAATAGTCAGTCCCCCGGCGCGACGAATAGGCGTTAAGGGGGTAGCTCACAGCCAGGTGGTTCCGGGCACGCGTCATGGCCACATACATCAGCCGCCGCTCTTCCTCCGTCTGCTCGTCGTCAACCAGGGCGCGTGAACCGGGAAACCATCCGTCTACGACCCAGATCAGGAAGACGGCATCCCATTCCTTGCCCTTGGCAGAGTGGGCGGTGCTGAGCACGAGACAGTCGTCCTCTGCGTTGTCTCCTCCTCCTGCAAAGTCCTGCGTATTCTGGGGCGGCTCCAATGCCAGCGCAGACAGAAAGGTCGTTCGGTCCGGGTACCCGGCCGCAATTACCTGCAGCTGGTCCAGATCAGCCAGGCGCGGCTCGATTCGATCGTACTTCTCGCGGAGAATTCCATCGTAGAGCGCTCGCACCCGCTGGATGTCTTCAGCGACCTGCGCCTTGTCAGCGCTCGGCTTAGTGCGCAGCGAATCCAGTAGCTGGGTGAGAGCAAGATGGGCAGCCTTGGCGCGTGTCGGAGGACTGAACTTCCCGAATGCGCTGGTATCCCACGCGAGCGACGACATCGCATCTACCGCGAGCCGGGCTGTGACATCCCCGATGCCGGGCAGGAGCAGAAGAATTCGATACCAGCTCACCTCGTCTCTCGGATTCTCGATGATTCGAAGAAACGCGAGGACATCCTTGACATGCGCCGCCTCTAGAAACTTGAGACCTCCCCACTTCTCGAATGGAATCTTGCGGTTGGTCAGTTCGATCTCGAGATCTGCGGACATGTAGCCAGCCCGAAATAGAACGGCCATCTCGCGAAGCGGTGTTCCCTCCTCATGCAACTCGAGAATCCGATCCACCACGAACCGCGTTTGCTGCTGTTCGTCCCGGGCCGCAACCAGCCATGGTGCTTCGCCGCCGGCGCGCTCCGTCCAGAGATTCTTCGTGAATCTTTCTGGTGCGCGTGAGATTAAGGCATTCGTAACATCCAATATTGGTGCGGTACTGCGATAATTCTGCTCGAGCGGAACTATCGCCGCACCGGTAAACTGCTTCGGAAATTCCAGGATGTTCCGGAAGTTCGCCCCGCGGAATGAGTAGATGCTCTGGGCGTCGTCGCCGACAACAGTGATGTTCGAGTGTCGCCGGCACATACCGCGAAGAATCCTGGCCTGCAGGATGTTCGTGTCCTGGTATTCGTCCACCAGAATGTGGTCGTAGAGGGAAGATATTCGGCCAGCGAGTTCCTCCGAATTCTCCAGCATCATGGCCCAGAACAAGAGCAGATCGTCATAGTCAACGAGGTTGCGCTCCTGCTTCCGTCTTGTGTAGTCCACATAGATTTTCGAGAAATCGTCGGTGTACTCCACAAACTGGGCGTACTCATCGCGAAGAATGTCGGCGACCGAAATTCCCGTGTTTATGTGCCGCGAGTAGCAGTGCTGGAGCGTCTCTTTCTTCGGAAACCGTTTTCCCTGGCTGGCGTACCCAAGCTGGGACCGGGAAATCTGCATCAGGTCTTCGGAGTCACCCTGATCCATGATCGTGAAATCCTTGGGCAGGCCCGCTGCCTGGCCATATCTGCGCAATAGCTTGTGCGCCGTTCCATGGAAGGTCCCACCATTAACGGACTTGCTCACCGATCCCACGAGCCGCTCCGCGCGGGAGAGCATCTCCTGCGCCGCCCTGCGGGTGAACGTGAGCAGGAGTATCCGGTCGGGCGACACGCCCCGCTCTATGAGATACGCAACACGATAAACCAGTGTCCGCGTTTTCCCCGTCCCCGCACCTGCGATAATCAGCAGAGGTCCATCGGCATGCGTTGCAGCAGCAGCCTGCTGGGGATTCAATTCCGCGGAAAGATCCCGTGTCCTGCGACCGCTTTTCTCCAGTGCGAGCGGATCGATTCCGTAGCTTCGAGGCACTTCTCTCAGCGAATAAACTCTCGGCGCGTCAGACACGCTTCAATATAAGTCCGATTCAGTGCGCTACCGCGCGAGCGCTCGTCTCAAGGCAGCGGTGGGATCCTTCGGATTGGCTTGAGCCAGGGAAATAATCTGCGCCACAGTTTTGGAAAGATTGTTTCCCCCGCGCGCGAACATGTCGTCGAACAGCTGCAGATCCTGGGCATATATCCGGCGCGCCAGCAGCGCGGCGTTATTAAGGGGAACTCGCGTGGCATAGGTCGGACCGATCGTCATAAACTCCCTGCTAACTGTAGTCACTAGTGCTACGCGCGCCCGGGCATACACGCTGTCTCGCGCTTCGATGCGCTCCACGCGACTGGTTGAATGCGCCGCAAATGCCGAGTCGAGCGATTTTATCAGGCTCGCCCAGAATGCTGCCAGAACCTTCTCGTCAGACCAGCGCGCCTCTACTTCTTTCGCAGCCCGCTCTTCTCCCCTTCCCCTGAAAAACGCAGCCGCGCCGCGCGCACCGACAAAACTCGCGAACGACTCATTGAAATACGCCTGACCAGGTGCATAAAAGGTGTTGTGCGTAAGCTCATGAATCACAGTATTCGCGAGCTCCATTGAATCCCGCCTGAGGCTCGTGCTGAGCAGCGGGTCGTCGAACCATCCCAGCGTGCTGAACGCATCCGATGGTCGCAGATATGTATCGAAGCCGTCGCGTTTCAGCTTCTGCTCATCCAGCCTCGCGCGCTCAAAATCGAAATACCCTTTGTATGGTACCCGGCCAACAATGGGAAACCACCATGTGAATGGCTTGAGCGAATCCCGATAAGCGGCTGAAAGCACGAGCACGAGTGTATCCGTATCCAGCTTCGAGAATGTCGTGAAGCTTGCCCTGGTCCTTAGCCCCAGACGGGATTTAGCAAACTGGCGCGCATCCAGCACGACGCGCAGCTTCGCGCGGGTTCCGGGATCCACTGAGGGATCACGCACCATCTCGGCAATCGACTTCCGATTGCCCAGGATCTTTGCCTCTTCAAAGGCGCCACGGCTCAGATAGCAGCCCGTTGGCGTGACCGCCAGGAGGGCAAATGAAGCCAACAGCGCAAACGCGATGATCTTCTTCTTCATTTGTATGGACAATATGCTTCTGGGAGCTAAAAAGGAGCAATCGGGGCGGGTCTCTTTGCGGCCCGTTTTTTCATCCTGTCAAGCGCTGTCTTATAGCCACGCCAACACATATTCTTAGATGTGTCCTTCGTTCATCTCCACTGCCATTCCGAGTACTCGCTTCTAGACGG
>JBKJPM010000280.1:0-12435 GCA_046595175.1 Gemmatimonadaceae bacterium | reverse complement strand
CTGCGGAACTACGAGTAGTTTCACTACCGTATGACTTCGATTCCAGACAATGCGGTGCTCGCCGCAATCAAGAAGCTTGCATTCCACGAACCTCTCTCTTCCGTAGAAGCGACAGCTGCGTTCGATCAGATAATGAAGGGTGACGCAACGGCCGCTCAGGTCGCCGGACTGCTTGCAGGACTGCGGGTCATGGGGGAGAGCGCGCCAGTGGTTGCGGGCGTCGCACGAGCACTAAGGAATGCGATGGTGCGGCTCCCCGCGAGAAATCCGGATGAGTTGGTCGACACCTGCGGGACAGGTGGAGGAAGCGTGCCTACCTTCAACATCTCGACAGCGGCAGCCCTCCTCGCGGCAGGAATGGGCGTTCGCGTTGCAAAACATGGAAACCGTTCATTCACGTCCAAGTGCGGAAGTGCAGACGTCCTGGAAGCACTGGACGTTAGGATCGAAGTAAATCCGGATCGCATGGCCCGCACTCTGGAGGATGCTGGCATTGTCTTCATGTTCGCGCCTATGATGCATCCCGCCATGAAGCATGTAGGTCCCGTGCGCCGTGAGCTCGGTATCCCCACCGTAATGAATGTCGTCGGGCCGCTGGCCAATCCTGCCTCTGCGAAGAGGCAGGTGATTGGCGTTGCCGACCTTTCCCGCGGACCGATGCTCGCCGAAGCGCTGCTCGAACTTGGCACCATTCACAGCCTGGTGGTCCACGGTGAGCCTGGCCTCGACGAACTGTCGCCCATGGGTCCGACCCGGGTTTGGGAAGTAAAGGATGGCAAGCTGACGGAGTGGTCTGTAGAGCCGGGAGATTTCCAGATGGAGCTTGCGACTGCCGACCAGCTTGCCGGCGGCTCGCCAGCGGACAACGCGCGGATCATTGTGGAAGTGCTGTCGGGGAAGGGAAATCCAGGCGCCGAGTCAGCGGTGGCGCTAAACGCGGCTGCAGCGCTCTATGTCGGAGGCCATGTGCCTGACCTTGCGTCCGGTGTCACGTTGTCAAAAGCGGCGTTGAAGGAGGGTGCGGGGATTCGTGCGCTCGGGCGGCTGCGGTTCGCTTATGGATCTTAATTCTGGGGTTCGCACGTAGGCCACGAAGTACACACGTAGCACACGAAGGGAAACAAAAATGGGAACTGCAAGCGGACCTTTAAGAGCCGTTGCAGTTCCCCCTTATTTTTTGCCGTTCTACGTGCCCTTCGTGCGACCTTCGTGGCCTACGTGCGAACCAAGATGATCGGTCATATCGAATGACCTAACCAGATGGGAAACACTAGCTTGAGCACATGTACCTCTAGTACTTTCTCAGCACTCCAACGACCGTCCCCTGGATTGAAACGTCGTTCTCATGAACGTAGATCGGGCTCATCATTTCGTTCGCGGGCTGGAGGCGGATGCGGCCGTCTTTTTCGCGGTAGAATTTTTTGACGGTAGCTGAGGTCCCGTCGATCAGGGCGATTACCATTTCGCCGTTGTCGGCCGATTGCTTTCCGTTCACCACGACGAAGTCTCCGTCCCGGATCTGCTCGTCGATCATCGAGTTTCCCCGAACACGGAGCACGTAGTGGTTCCCGCCGCGGCGGATGAAGTCCTCAGGGACACCGATTGTCTCATGGGTATGGACCGCTTCGATCGGCATACCTGCGGCTACGGTTCCCATCAGGGGGAGCACCACCGACTTGGGCATTACCTCGGAAGGGAGCACTTCGATCCCCCGGCTTTCATTATATGCGCGCTTGATGTAGCTCTTTCGCTCGAGATTGCTCAAATGCTCGTGTACGGTCGCGAGCGAGTTGTAGTTAAATTGCCGAGCGATCTCCTCGAAACTGGGCGCGTAGCCCTGTTCCTCGGTGTACGAGGCCAGATAATCCAGAATTTCCCGCTGCCGCTTGGTCAGGGACATGTTCCTGAAGAGCTGAATGTGGGACTACCGAACAATTGCCGAATTGAACGTTAGCCGAACAGGTACCGAAGTGCAAGAAATATCTGACAAGGACTGGTTGCCACCCACCGGGACGTTGGGCGACCTGGTGCGGGCGATGGCGCACAGGCGGAATGGTCCTGTGACGAAGTACACGGGGCAGGTGCCACCGTTTGGGGCCGCGCTCTGCGGCGATTTTGTCTCCGTAATAGCCGAGATAAAACGGTCATCTCCATCCAGGGGAGCAATTCGGCCGGATCTGGATGCTGTCAGTCAGTCTGCCGCGTTTGAGCGCGGAGGAGCAAAAGCGATATCGGTTTTGACGGAGCCTGCCCGGTTCGGGGGAAGCCTCGCGGATATTGAGTGCGTCCGGGCTGCATCCAAGCTCCCCATCCTCAAAAAGGATTTTCACACATTGCCCGAGCACATTCTCCAGGCCAAAGCACTGGGCGCATCGGCAGCGCTTGTAATCGTGCGCGCCGTAAGTCCGACGGCTCTGTTCGAATGCATGTCCACTGCGCGTGAGTGTGAGCTGGAGCTTCTGGTTGAAGTTCACACTCAAGATGAATTGGATTTGGCGGTGAAAGCGGGCGCGAGCATCATTGGAGTAAATGCGCGCAATCTTGAGACGCTCGAGATGGACCCAACCATTCATGGAAAGCTCTTGCCCAGGATTCCGGACCACATCATCGCTGTAGCAGAGAGCGGGATGTCAGCCCGCCTCGACTTGCGGCGCGCAGCGGATCAGGGCGCGGATGCAGTTCTAATCGGATCGAGTCTCTCGCAGTCTGACGACGTTGTCGGGCTGATGCGAACGCTTGCGTCCGTCACGCGCCGGCCGCATGCCAGTTGAAATCAAGTTTTGCGGAATGATGCGCACGCGGGATGTTGAGGCCGCGATTCATCAAGGGGCTTCGTACGTGGGTGCGATCATGGCCGGAGGTCCGCGCAACCTTTCACTTAAAGATGCCGTCGCAACGCTGGCTCCCGCACAGGGGAGAGCGAAGCGGGTGGTTGTAGTTCGGCTGGGTCGTCCCGAGGAAGTTGCGGATATCGCACGCCTGTTCGACGTGGTGCAGCTGCATGGAGACGTGGTGCCGGAGGACGTTACTGCGCTGCGCTCGCTTTTCCCGGGTGAAATCTGGCCCGTTGTCAGAATTGAAAGCTCGGAAGTCTCGGAAGGAATCGGGGAATTATTTGCAGTTTCGGATGCCGTGGTCTTTGACAAAAAGACAAAGAGCGGGCTTGGTGGCAGCGGTGAGAGTCTGGACTGGAAGGGACTGAGGCAATCCCTGGGTGGCGCCAAAGGCAGGACAATCCTTGCTGGAGGACTTTTGCCCTCTTCTGTCGGCGAGGCCATTGCAGCAATGTGTCCCGATGTTGTGGATGTTTCCTCCGGAGTCGAGAACGCTCCGGGAATCAAGAATCACGATCTGTTGCGCGAGTTTGCGCTAGCAGTCCGTAAGGCGGAGGCCGCGCAGCAATGCTAAATGATCGGTTTGGAGAATTTGGTGGTCGGTATGTTCCCGAGACTCTCATTCCGGCTCTCGAGGAGCTGGACGCGGAGTTTCAACTTGCAATCGCGGACAAGGGTTTCCAGGAAGAGCTGGCACATCTTCTCACGGATTATGTGGGGCGTCCATCTGCTCTGTCTTTTGCGCCGCGACTCTCGGAAAAGGTCAGGGCGCGGGTGTATCTCAAGCGGGAAGACCTGAACCACACGGGCGCGCACAAGATCAACAACACGGTCGGTCAGGCGCTGCTCGCGCGACGCATGGGCAAGAAGCGGATAATCGCCGAGACCGGTGCAGGTCAGCACGGCGTAGCGACAGCCACGATATGCGCGCGGTTCGGGTTGGAATGTGTTGTCTACATGGGCGAAGAGGACATTCGGCGGCAGAGCCTGAATGTCCACCGGATGAAGCTGCTCGGTGCCAGGGTTGTGCCTGTTACCTCCGGAACCCGCACTCTCAAGGATGCGACGAGTGAGGCGATTCGCGATTGGGTAACGAATGTTCGGGACAGCTACTATATAATTGGATCAGTAGTCGGACCTGCACCGTACCCAAGGATCGTCCGGGAATTTCAGGCGATAATAGGGCGCGAGGCGAAGGAGCAGCTTGTGGCGCGCGAGGGCGGTCTTCCAAAGTCAGTCGTCGCGTGTGTGGGCGGTGGCAGCAACGCCATGGGAATTTTCCATGACTTCGTCAACGACCTGGAGGTTGAGCTTGTCGGTGTGGAGGCTGCGGGACATGGGATCGATTCGGGCGAACACTCCGCTTCACTTGCCCGGGGACGCCCCGGCGTGCTGCACGGTTCGATGACCTACCTTCTCCAGGACGAGCGAGGCCAGGTTCTTCCGGCGCATTCAATTTCTGCGGGCCTGGATTATCCGGGTGTGGGTCCAGAACACTCCCAGCTCAAGGACAGCGGTCGTGCGATTTACGTTTCCATCACTGACGACGAAGCGATCGCAGGATTCAAGCTGCTGAGTGAGCTGGAGGGAATCGTTCCGGCGCTGGAAACCTCGCATGCAATTGCGTGGGTGGCGCAGAATGCGGGACGGTGGAAAGAGAGCGAGTCGGTCCTGATCTGCCTGAGCGGCAGGGGCGACAAAGATCTGGCGCAGTTAATTGAGATGGGCTTCCTTTCGTCTTGATGACTGGCCTGCCACCAGATCAGACAGGGAACTCCAGCGAGCTGAGTATTCCGCTTGCGGTCGTGACGCAGCTGATGAACGCGTTCACAAAGGCGGTGCGCGCCTATCAGCTGTATCTGCCGAACAATCCCATGTACGCGCGCGCGATTGACGGTGTACGTGAAGCGTTCGCTGCCGCGTGGGCACATGCGGACGAAGTCACGATCCAGATCACCGAGTCGCAGTTCCGGATGGAGGGTGAAGTTGTCCTAGAAGAGCCCGGCAAGAGCGGCGAAAGCCTACCATGGACTTTCTACAAGGATGGAATTCGCGAGATCAAGTTTCTTCATGGAGTTGAGAGTGAAGACCTCCCACTCTTCCTGCAGATCCTCCAGAAGGCACGCACCGCGTCGCCGGAGGAAGACGACCTTCTCACATTGATGTGGGAACAGGAGTTCACGTACATGCAGTATCGGTACGTGGATTTCGCATCAGACAGCAGCAGTAGCGGGGCCGGGCCAGTGGAGGGTCTCAAGTCGAGCGAGCCGCCTGAGAGGATCGATTCGCCCAAGGATGTCGAGGGCGGGACAGAAGATGGCCCGATGCAGAGTTCGCGTCCCGGTGTCGTGAAAATGGATGACTTCGATTCGACGCTCTATTTCCTGGACGAGAGCGAAATCGAATACATGCAAACTGAAATCCGAAAGGACTACTCCGCCGACTTGCGCCCCGGAGTGATCGCCTCGCTGCTGGATACTTTCGAGCAGGAAACAGATCCAACAGTACGTGAGGAAATCATCGGCATACTTGACTATGTGCTGCTGATCATGCTTTCCACAACGCAATTCCGGACCGCTGCATATTTGCTGCGGGAGACAGCGCTCTCGACACAGCGCGCGACCGAGATGATTTCAGCGCACCAGCAGCGCCTTGGCGACCTCACGGATCGCGTGAGTGATCCAACGGCTCTTGGGCAGCTTCTTCAGGCCCTTGAGGATACACCGCTGCGTCCGCCGCAGAATGAGCTGAACGAATTATTCCTGCAGCTGAAATCAGTTGCACTGGAAACGGTTCTTGGGTGGATTGCCCGGACAAATAACACCGAGCTGCGACTGCTGCTCGAGAATGCGGCCTCGCGGCTGGCCGCAGCACAGACTGCGGAGCTGGTGCGTCTGATAGCGTCGGGCGACGACCTTGTCTCCATGGAAGCAATGCGTCGGGCAGGTGCCCTCAAGACGCCGGCTGCAGTGGCGGCGCTCGGCCAGATGATCGCGACTGGTGAAGCCGAGATGCGTCTGGCTGCGGTAAATGCGCTTTCGGAGATTGCGTCCCCCGGCGCGATGCAGGTACTGGAGCGAGCGATCGAAGACGCGGATCGCGACATTCGTGTTTCGGCGGTCAAGATTCTCGGGACCCGTGTGCATCGTCCCAGTCTTGCGCGGATCGAGAATGTCATCAAGGGAAAGACGCTGCGTGAATCCAACCTCAGCGAGAAGATGGCTTTTTTCGAGGCGTACGGCTCGATGTGTGGTGACGCGGGGATACCGCTTCTGGATAGCATCCTCAATGCGAAGAGCGGAATCGGAAATCGTCCCGACCCGGAATTCCGAGCATGTGCCGCGCTCGCGCTTGGAAAGGTTGGATCCAGCAAGGCAGCGGAATCGCTTCGAAAGTCTGCCAACGAGAAAGACGTGATCGTACGTAATGCGGTGGGACGCGCGCTGCGAGGATCAGCTTTATGACGACGCCGGAACGCGGGACAGAGTCAGGCGCATCGGGCGCCTTCATTCGCAAGCACGGGCGAAATCTCATCGTTTCGCTCTATGGCGCGATGCGTGCGATGAAGCTTTATCCCGTGGAGCACAACGCGGTGCAGAAAACGCTCGCCGAGCTTACGGAAACCGGGCAGGCAATTCTCAAGCAGGAGAGTGAGCTCGAGATCAGGATTGCAGGTGAATTCATTTTCCTGAATTCCAACCGGATGCGCCTTGATCTCACGAACTTTGCGAGCTTCGGTCACGTACTAAATCTTTGCAAGGCGGCTGGAATCGGGTCTATCTCTCTGGCGCAGCCTGGAATTTCCCGTGACTGGCTCGTTTTCCTCGCGCAGCTCGACTCGCAGACCAAGGCTGCACCTGCGGACAGATTCGAGGAGATCAGGAAAAAGCTTTCCGAGGCTGGCGTCAGCGCGTTCGAGCTGGAGCCCCCAAGTGAAAGCGAGAGCGACAAGCAGATCGCTGAGGAGAGCAAGGCCGCGGCTCACCGGACATATGCAACGTCGGTTGCACTGACACGTGACGTTATGAACTCGGTGAGAATGGGACGCACGCCGAGCATCAAGAAGATTAAGCGGGTGGTGCAGGGAATCGTGGACCAGATTCTCAATGAGGAGACGTCGCTCATCAACCTCACGGCGATCCGTGACTACGATGAGTACACATTCACGCACAGTGTCAACGTTTGCATTTTTGCTGTAGCGCTTGGACGGAGACTTGGGCTCACGAAGATCCAGCTGTACGAGCTCGGACTCGCGGCCCTGATGCATGATGTCGGAAAGTCGCGCGTGCCGGTGGACTTTCTCCAGAAGGAAGGTGGGCTGACAGAAGCTGAGTGGCGCGGAATTGCCGCGCACCCATGGTTGGGCGTTCTTGCGCTCTTTCAGTTCAGGCGTGAACAGGAGCAGCTGTCGTATCGCGCAATGACTGTTGCTTACGAGCATCACATGAAGTGCGATCTGTCGGGTTATCCCAAACCGCTCAGGCCGCGTCAAATGAGCATGACAAGTAAAATTGTGGCCGTAGCGGATGGCTATGACGCCGCAACTTCGCGCCGCGCTTACCAGACCGTACCATATCCGCCGCCAGTGGTGCTGCAGGAAATGCGGGACAACCCGCGGCGGGGAATGGACCAGACTGTCGTGAAGGCATTCATCAATCTTCTCGGGATTTATCCGACTGGCACGCTGGTGGTGCTGGATACGTTTGAGCTTGCCGTGGTGCACGCGGCAAACCCGAATCCTGAAGCGCTCTCGCGTCCAGTCGTGAAGATTGTGAGCGACGCGAACGGTCTGATGCTGCATCCTCCTCCGCTCGTGGACCTCGCAATCCCCGATTCAAATGGCGAGTTTGCAAGGACCATCATCAAGACCGCGGATCCGGAACGTTATGGCATCAATCTCAACGACTACATCGTCTCGTAGTCTTTCCAGGAAGTTTGAAACGCTTTCCGCGGAATCGCGGAAGGCGCTGGTGTGCTACCTGACCGCCGGTTTCCCGGACAGACAACGCTCACTGGAGACCCTGCTGGCCGTCGCCGCTGCCGGTGCGGATGTGATCGAGATCGGAATTCCTTTCTCCGATCCAATCGCAGACGGTCCTGTCATCCAGGCGAGCTCCCAGCGCGCGCTTGATCAGGGAATGAATTTCGATGGCGCACTCGAGCTCGTGAGTGAGGCTGCGCTCGACATCCCGGTTGTTTTGTTCTCTTACCTGAATCCGCTGATTTCTGCCGGATCGGATGCATTGGAACGCGCGGAAGATGCTGGTATCTCCGGCGTCCTCGTGACCGATCTTCCCGTCGGAGCAGACCCCGTTCGCGAGGAATGGCTGGGAAGCTGCCCGCTCGATTTCGTTCGCCTGGTCGCGCCAACAACACCGCTGGCTCGAATGCAGGAGATTGCCAGAAATGGCGGGGGGTTCGTTTATCTCATCAGCCGGCTTGGTGTCACGGGCGCGCAGTCCGATGTCTCCGTTGACCTGAAGGCGAGCGTGGACATGCTCCGCTCCGCGACATCTCTCCCGATCTGTGTTGGATTCGGAGTGTCTACCGCTGGGCAGGCACGGCAGGTTTCGCAGCTTGCGGATGGAGTCGTGGTTGGAAGCGCACTTGTTTCGGCCGCGGAAAAAAGTCCAGCAGACGCTGCTTCGCTCGTTGCAGAAATGCGAAGGGCGATGGATGCGTAAGGAAAATCCAGTCGATCGCGTGACGCTCAAGGGGATGCGTTTCCACACGCACATAGGCGTGCTCCCGCACGAAGCGGAAATAGCACAATCCATCGAAGTAGACGTGAATGTCTGGGTGTCCGGCAAGACGGGCGGATCGGCGGGCGTGGTGGATTATCGGGAGCTGTATGACATCGCCGCGGAAGTCCTGGGCGAGGGACACATCAAGTATCTCGAGGACGTTGGTCAGCGAATCTGCGATGGCGCACTCAGGCTCGGTGGAGTGTCCCGGGTTAATGTCATCGTCCGCAAGCCGCATGTTGCACTGGGTGGGCCGCTGGACTACGCCGAAGTGGAAGTCGAGCGCTCGCAGGATTGACCGCGACCGTCTACATTGCGCTTGGTTCGAATCTCGGCGACAAACACGCTAAACTGAGTGCTGCGCGTGCGGCGATTGCGAAGCTCCGCGGTACAAAGGTGCTCGCCGAATCGAGCATTGAAGAAACCGATCCGATTGGTCCCGCTGGTCAACCAACTTATTTGAACCAGATGCTTGCAGTGGAAAGTTCGCTTGCGCCGGAAGAGTTGTTAACGGAGCTCCACGCCATTGAGCGAGAGTGCGGACGCGAAAGGCGCGAGCGCTGGGGACCACGCACACTCGACCTGGATATAGTCCGGTATGGAAGTGAGACGCTCCAGACACCGTCACTTACCATTCCACATCCGGAGATAGAAAACCGGGACTTCTGGAAGCGCGAGATTGCGGAGCTTGAACAGGAGCTCGGAGAATGAGCAGTCCGGAGCGGGTAAAGTCGGCGAGCGTTGGAGAATTCGCGGCGCGGAAAGGCGGCGACAAGCTTGTAGTTGTTACCGCATACGATGCGCTCTTCGGGAAGCTCGTTGACGATGCAGGTGTTGATGCTGTGCTTGTTGGGGATTCGGTGGGGAATGTCATCGCGGGATTTAGTTCAACCCTGCCCGTGACCCTCGACCAGATGATTTACCACGCTGCATCTGTCCGTCGCGGAGTTAAGCGGGCGCTGCTCATAGTGGACATGCCATTCCTGACGTATCAGGCGAGCATCGAGAGTGCCATCCTGAATTGTGGACGAGTGATGCAGGAGACCGGAGCGCATGCCGTAAAGATCGAGGGCGGATTCAAGGAGACCGCTGACACTGTGAGGGCGCTGGTAAGAACCGGAATTCCGGTGATGGGGCATCTCGGTTTCACGCCGCAGTCGGTTCGCACTCTTGGCGGATTCAAGGTGCAGGGACGCGAGCCGGCTGCCGCAGATCAGATGATCGAAGATGCCAAACGGCTCGAGGAAGCGGGCGTTTTCTCGATTGTGCTCGAGCTCGTGCCAGCCGCGGTCGCTGCGCGTGTCACCGAAGCTGTCGGAATCCCTACGATTGGAATTGGTGCCGGGGTTGCGTGCGACGGTCAGGTTCTTGTCCTTCCTGATTTGCTGGGCCTGAATGATGAGTTCTCACCCAAGTTCCTGAAGCGTTACGCGAATCTCGGCGCCGATGTGCGCATGGCGGTAAGCGCATTTGCAAAAGATGTCAGGGCCAGCAAATACCCGGGTGACGAGCATAGCTTCTAGAATGCTGACCGCCAGAACGAGGCGGGAGCTCCGTTCCATACTGCTAGCCGCAACCGCCGATGGTGAGCGGGTTGGCTTCGTTCCAACCATGGGAGCGCTCCACGAGGGACACCTCCGCCTCGTTGATACTGTGCGGCGAAAGTGTGACATCATCGTGATGAGCGTGTTCGTCAATCCGCTACAGTTCGGACCCAACGAGGACTTCAAGAAGTATCCGCGCAACATCGAGGCGGATTCGGCGATGGCGGCGGAGCGTGGCGTGGATATCCTATTCGCGCCCATTGATTCAGAGATGTATTCCGCCGAAGCGAACGTCACCGTTTCCGTTGGGAGGATAGGAACACAATGGGAGGGCAAGACAAGGCCCGGTCATTTTGATGGCGTAGCGACAATTGTCGCCAAGCTCTTCAACATCGTGCGTCCTGACGTAGCGGCGTTTGGGCAAAAGGATCTGCAGCAGGTTGCAGTTGTTCGCGCACTCATCGAAGACCTGAATTTTCCCGTCGAGCTGGTCGTGATGCCGACCGTACGCGAGCCCGATGGATTGGCACTATCCAGTCGCAACAGGTACCTGGACGAAGCGCAGCGGAAGGATGCTCTGGTCCTGAGTCGTACTCTCGATTCCATTTCGTTGCTCTTCAAGGGCGGAACCACCGCGGCCGACGTGCTGACTGCGGCGGGCAAGAAGTTCTTTGCCGATGTCTCATCAGCGCAGCTTGACTACCTGGCGATTGTTGACCCAAAAACCTTTCAGCCCAAGCCTGAAGCTGAGCGCGGTGACGCAGTCATACTCGCGGCGAAAGTCGGGAGCACCCGTCTAATCGACAACCTGATACTTTGATTCCGTGAAGATCAACGAACGCACGGGCATGCCAGTCTGGGCACAGGTCGGGGAGAAGCGGCTGACGCACATCCAGCGTGTTACGTCGCTGCTCCGTGCCTGGGGCTCGGCGATGCGTTTGCCGGCGGACGAGGCGAATGCATGGATCGACGCCGGCATGTGGCACGATTCACTTCGCGACGCACCTGAAGCACTGCTCCGCGAAATCACCGGGGACGAAACATCACTCGAGGGATTGCTGCATGGTCCCGCAGCCGCGATTCGTCTCGAACAGGAAGGCGAAACACGAATGTCGGTACTCAATGCGGTACGCTTTCACACCGTTGGTTCGCCTAACTGGGAGTCCGCGGGTCGCGCGCTGTACATGGCCGACTACCTCGAGCCCGGTCGCAAATTCTCAAAGGAAGACCGGTTCTTTCTCGCCAGTCAGGTTCCGCATTCGTTCGATGCCGTGTTCAGGCAGGTGGTTCGCTTTCGCCTCGACTGGGCCGTGAGGGAAGGGAATACGATTTTCCCGGAAACAGTCGCGTTGTGGAACAGCCTGCGCTGAATTCCGAGCGGCCCAAGCGCCCTCGGAAAATCGGCCGTTACATACTTCTTTTCATTGTTCTCGGGGCAGGCGGTTACTTCGGCTATCGCTACTGGCAGACCCGTGACATCACCGTGGCTATTCCGGTGATCAGTGCGCCGCTTGCGCCCGAAACGATGGCGCCCGCGGGAGTGCGGATCAAAGTCGAAGTCATCAATGCCACTACTGTTCGCGGCCTGGGACGACGCGCCACGATATTCCTGCGCGATCGAGGCTTCGACGTTGTTGGAATAACCACCTCACGAGAGGTTCGCGATTCAACACTCGTGATCGACAGATCTGGTCACGCCGACTGGGCAGCTCTCGTTGGTAAGGCGCTCAGGGCACGCGTCGAAGTGCGTCCCGATTCAAGTCGCTACGTGGATATTACCGTACTAATTGGCGCTAACTGGCGTCCGCCCGCCCTGCCTTTCTACCCGTAGCTGTCCGCACGCTGCCGCGATGTCCATTCCGCGGCTCTTCCGAATCGCCACCTCGACATGTTCGGCTTGCAGCTGCCTGGAAAAGGTGATGATTTTTGGCATCTGCGTAGCGTCAAAATCGCCGGCGCCACCTGGGTGGAGAGGAATCAGGTTCACGAACGCCTTGCATTCGTGCGCCAGCCCGGCCAGCTGCTCAGCGTGCTCGGGCTGGTCGTTCACGCCGCCGAGCATCACATACTCAAATGTCACGCGGCGGTCGAAACGCTTCGCAGCATCGATCACTTCGTCCAGCGGATACTTGGTGTTGATAGGCATCAGCTCGTGTCGCAGCTCGTCGTTCGGCGCGTGAATCGAAATCGCGAGGCGGAACTGCTCGGGGCGATTGGACAACGCGACGATGCCAGGAAGAACTCCGACAGTGGAAACGGTTATGTGCCGGGCACCGATTCCGAATCCTTTGGGATCATTCAGGATCGTGAGCG
>JBKJPM010000243.1:0-12885 GCA_046595175.1 Gemmatimonadaceae bacterium | reverse complement strand
GAAGATCTCAAAGCGTCGGGCGCTTCGATGATCCTCGCCAATGCATACCATCTGCATCTCAGGCCCGGCGAGGATCTCGTTCGCCAAATGGGCGGACTGCACAAGTTCATGCAATGGGACCGACCTATTATCACGGATTCGGGTGGCTTCCAGGTTTTCTCCCTGGAAGGCCTGCGCAAAGTCAGTGAAGACGGAGTTGAGTTTCGCAGTCACATCGACGGCTCATCCCGCTTCTTCACTCCCGAGACGGTGATGCACATCGAGCACGAGCTGGGCGCGGACGTCATCATGCAGTTCGATCATGTTATCCCCGGACAGAGCGACCTGGCTGCTTCCCGCGAGGCAAGTGAACGCTCGCTCCGCTGGCTCAGGCGCGCGCTCGATGCTCACCAGAAATTGTCCGATGCGCAAGCGGACCGGCTTCCCCAGTCCCTCTTGCCGATCATCCAGGGTGGAATCCACGAGTCGCTCAGACGCGAAGCCGCCGAACACATCCGCGGACTCGCAGACTGGGACGGCTTTGCCATAGGCGGCCTATCGGTCGGTGAAGAAAAAGTCGCGATGTATGAGATGCTCGATGTCGTCGAATCCGTTCTGCCAGAAAACAAACCGCGCTACCTGATGGGCGTCGGATTCCCAGAAGATCTCGTCGAGGCAATCGGGCGGGGCGTCGACCTGATGGACTGTGTGGCCCCCACCAGAATGGGCCGGAACGGCGCATTCTTCACTCCGATGGGCCGCGTCAACATCAAGCGAGCAGAATTCCGCGCAGATCCCAAGCCGATGGACGAAACCTGTACATGCTCGGCATGCTCGCGATTCACCCGGGCTTACATTCGCCATCTTTTTGTTTCCGAGGAACTGCTCGGCCTCCGCCTGCTCTCCCTGCACAATGTACATTTCCTCCTGTCGCTGGCGCGTGATGCACGCGCGCACATCGCGGCAGGCGACTTCCAGTCCTGGAGCAAGACCTGGCTGGAACGCTATCACACCTCAAACAAAGTGGCTTCATGACACGCACAATTTCAGCAGCCCTTCTGCTTCTTCAGTCACCGACCAACGCAATCCTGGGCCCGATTTTCATGTACGGCGCAATCTTCGCCGTGTTCTACTTCGTCCTACTCCGGCCGCAGGGTAAGCAGCGCAAGATGCTGGACGCCGAGATTCGCTCCGTCAAGAAAGGCGATGAGGTCGTAACGACCGGCGGAATAATCGGTGAAGTCGTGCATATTCGCGACACTGTTACCGACCCGAAGGCGAATCCGCTTGAAGACAGGATTACGATTCGCTCAGGGGAGTCCAAACTTCTCATCGAGCGCGGCCGCATCGCACGTGTGATCAGGACGAATGCAGTAGTGAGCACGCCGAACTCCTGATTTCAGCAGGACTGCCGTGAGTATTCTCGACATTCGCGTTCTGGGTGATCCCGTTCTTCGGAAGGAAACTATTCCGGTGGGGGAGATCACCGATGAAATCCGAAAGCTCGTCGCGGACATGTTCGAGACGATGTATGCGTCCGAAGGGATTGGGCTCGCCGCGCCGCAGGTCGGGCGCACCGAACGAATTGCGGTCGTGGATGTTGACGGCGCGAAGTACACGCTGATCAATCCGGAAATTGTAGAACGCTCCAGCACCACGGACAAATCCGAGGAGGGATGCCTCTCCATTCCCAATATCTATGGAGACGTTGTTCGCCCATCCATGGTCACGGTGAGCGCACTTGATGAAAACGGCGACACCCGGGAAATCCCCGCAACGGATCTCCTCGGCCGCTGCCTACAGCACGAGATCGATCACCTGGATGGAAGGCTTTTCATTGATTACCTGAGCGTTCTCAAACGCAGGTCGGCGTTGTCGAAATGGGATGGGGAAAAGACCGACTACCCGGGATTCATCCGGAAGGTGATCGCTGGTGCGCGCGCAGGAAGACCATCGGGAAGCCGCGGAGCAATCGAGCACCCCCACGAAGAGATGTGATGCGAATTCTTTTCTGGGGCACACCTGAATTCGCATGCGTCCCGCTCCGCGCGCTGCTGGGCGAGGGATATGAAGTTGTGGGAGTCGTGACCCAGCCGGATAAACCGCAGGGCCGAAGCCGATCGGTTTCAGCTCCACCGGTAAAGCAGATCGCGCTTGAAGAAAACATTCCGGTATTCCAGCCCGCAACAGCCCGGGATCCCGAGTTCCTCGAATTGGTGCGTGCAATTCAGCCTGACATTTCCGTAGTTGTGGCGTACGGTCACATCCTCAACGACGAGGTGATCAACCTTCCGGCAATGGGAACGCTAAACATCCACGCTTCCCTGCTCCCGGCACTGCGTGGTGCTGCGCCAATTCAAGCCGCCATACGGGATGGCCTGTCCGAAACCGGCGTTACCATCATGCGCATGGTGCGGGAGCTCGATGCAGGTCCCGTGATTCACCAGGCGGGAACTCCAATCCAGGACGACGAGACTTACGGCGAACTGCAGCTTCGCCTTTCCGAGCTTGGCGCGATGGCTCTCATCGAAGCACTGACACTGCTGTCTGTTGGAGCTGCAAAAGAAATACCTCAGGATTCTTCGCGGGCGACATTTGCCCCGAAAATCACGCGTGAGATGGCGAACATTGATTGGACCAGGAGCGGTCGTGAAGTTGCACGTCTCATTCGTGCCTACGATCCCAAGCCTGCGGCTTTCGCAAAACTGTCCGGCAACGACGTAAAACTTTTTGGTGCAAGCGAAGTCGCGAATTTATCTACTGCCGAACCGGGAACTGTGCTGCTGACATCCGATACGCTCGTTGTCGCGTGCGGTGACGGAGCAGTTTCCATCTCCGATGTCCAGCCATCAGGCAAGACGCGCATGCGGGCCAATGACTGGTCACGTGGGCGGGGGGTGCGCGAAGGTGACCGCTTCGGCGATTAGCGACTTCCCTATTCTCCACGCGGTTACCGACGGAACCGCCGTGTGCAAACCGGACTTCGTGGCGATTGCCGGCCGCGCGATGGCCGAGATCAAGTCGCGCCTCGCAATTCATCTTCGCGCACCGATGATTCCCGGAAAAATGTTTTACGATCTTGCCGAAGACCTGGCACAGCTGCAGCGCGATTTTGGCTCGTGGCTCATCGTAAACGACAGAGCCGATGTGGCTGCCGCGGTGGGCGCGCGCGGGGTACAGCTCACGTCCCGCTCGCTTTCGGTGGAAGAAGCCAAAAAGGTCGTCGGCGATATTCCCGTAGGAGCCAGCGTTCACTCCCTCGAAGACGCGATTGCCGCGTATGATTCGGGCGCAAGCTGGTGCGTCGCCGGAAATGTATTTCCGACTGAAACGCATCCCGGCTCGCCGGGAAAACGCCTTGACTTCATATCACTTCTTTCCAGCGCCGTTCCAATCCCGATAATCGCCATTGGCGGCGTTAAGGCCGAGCATGTGTCCCAGCTGCTCGATGCCGGCGCCTATGGCGTTGCAACGATCCGCGGAGCCGGATGGAATTCCGATAAATCCTCCCCTCTCCGCGACTATATTTGGGAGTATGATGCTCACCGCTCCCGCAGTCAGCGGGATCTCCCTGATGGTCAATGGAACGCGCCGGGAAGTGCCGGCTGAAATCACGCTTTCCGGACTGCTCGAGTCGCTCGATCTGGACCCGAGAATGGTGGTGGTGGAACACAACCGCGCAATCCTGCGGGATCGCGCCAGTTATTCCGGGATCATTCTGGAAACTGGCGACCTCCTGGAGATTGTGCAGTTCGTCGGAGGCGGCTGACCATGTCTGTTGTCCTGCATTCAACTGACGCAACGCGCGAGTTCGCTCCGCTAACAATCGCAGATCGCACCTTCCGCTCCCGCCTCATGGTCGGAACCGGAAAGTACAAGACCAACGACTTGATGGTTCAATCCATCGAGGCTTCCGGAGCGGAAGTCGTAACTGTTGCTGTGCGGCGAGTGGATTTGGATCGCACTCGTGACGAAGGAGTCCTTTTTCACCTCGATCCGCAGCATTACTTCCTGCTCGCAAACACGGCCGGATGTTACAACGCAGAAGATGCAATTCGCTATGCGCGGCTCGCTCGCGCGGCAGGATTTAACGAATGGGTGAAACTTGAGGTCATTGGTGACCAGGAAACTCTGCTTCCTGACACCGAAGGTCTTCTCCAGGCGACACGCGTTCTCGCGAAGGAGGGCTTCAAGGTGATGGCATACACAAACGACGATCTCATCACAGCGCTCCGTCTTGAGGAAGCGGGTGCGGTGGCCGTGATGCCGCTCGCCTCGCCGATTGGAAGCGGACTGGGCATGCTCAACCCGTACGC
The DNA here is from genome assembly GCA_046595175.1 of Gemmatimonadaceae bacterium. Taxonomy (GTDB): domain Bacteria; phylum Gemmatimonadota; class Gemmatimonadetes; order Gemmatimonadales; family Gemmatimonadaceae; genus UBA4720. The sequence goes on along the minus strand of JBKJPM010000243.1, from coordinate 8,590 downwards.
CATTCGCACAATCAAGCGCCGACTGAAGGTTCCGGTGATTGTTGACGCCGGTGTCGGAACAGCTTCAGATGCGTGCGTTGTGATGGAGCAGGGAGTGGATGGAATTCTCATGAACACCGGAATTGCTGCAGCCAACGATCCTGTCGCTATGGCGATCGCAATGCAGAAAGCTGTGGATGCCGGACGTCTAGCCTACCTCGCCGGAAGAATGCCTCGCCGCGAAGTTGCGGTTCCTTCTTCTCCCACGACAGGAATGTTGGGCTGATGCCTGCCGGAATCGCCTCACTCGCAATTACTCCGGCACGAATCGCCGCTGCGAACATCTTTGGAGATTTGCGCACGGGTGACCTGCTCGACAGCGCGCTCGATCGCCATGCTGGTGATCTCGACGCGCGCGACAAGCGCTGGGTGCGCGAGCTGCTCTACGGAACGCTTCGCCAGCGCGGATGGCTGGACGCACTGCTGACTTCGCGGGTACGCGGCGGCCTATCCCGCCTCGACGACAACGTGACTGATCTTTTGCGGCTCGGCATGTACCAGCTGCTCTTCATGGGAAGCGTTCCACCCTATGCAGCTATCGCCCAGACTGTGGAGCTCGCGAAACGTCGTCACGGCATCGGTGCGAGCAAACTCGTGAACGCAGTTCTTCGCAGGGTAGACCGCGAATCCAAAGGGATTCTGGATACCACTCATGAATCACTTGGCGCCAGCGATCCCGTTGATGCGCTCTCCATTCGCTATTCGCACCCGCGCTGGCTGGTCGCGCGCTGGGTTGGGCGATGGGGCGCCGACGCAACACGCAATCTCCTGGAGCGGAACAACACTGAAGCACCCCTCACTGTGCGCCCTTATGGAATAGTGCGCGAACAGCTCGAGGCGACATTCGACGCAGCAGGGATCGAGACGGACGATGTTCTCCTCGTTCCGGACAGCATCATTCTCCGCGGTGCCGGTTCGATTACCGAAGTTGGCTCCTTCAAGCAGGGATTGTTCTTTGTTCAGGATCCAGCCGCGACTCTCGTAACCCAATACGCCACCATTCCTGTCGGAGCTGTCGTTGCAGATCTTTGCTCCGCGCCGGGCGGAAAGGCGCTCGAACTGTCCAGAACGGCGAGTGCCGTCATCGCCACGGATAGGTCACTCGCACGCATGGGACGTGTAATCTCAAATCTCGGCCGCCTCGACGTAAAAAATATTTCCGTCGCAGTCGCCGACGCGCGCCGACCTGCCATTGCGCCCGTTGATGCGGTCCTCATCGACGTTCCCTGCACTGGAACCGGAACTTTCCGCCGCCACCCGGATGCACGCTGGCGGCTCAAGGTTTCGGATCTGGCAGTGATGGCTGCATTGCAGCGCGCAATCCTCGCCGCAGCGGCGACGGTCGTGAAGCCGGGCGGCCTGCTCATCTACAGCACATGCTCCCTCGAGCCCGAAGAAAATGATTCGCAGATTGAGAACTTCCTCAACTCCAATCCCGATTGGTCGCTCGAGCCGCCACCGTCAGGTGCAGTTCCCGACTCGGTGCTGGACGCTGGACGCCTGCGTGTCTTACCGCAGCTACACGGAATTGATGGAGCCTTCGCTGCCCGTCTGCGCAGGAAGGCGTAAGTGAACCTGCGCGCCTGGTCCCGGCGTGCGATTCCATATCTCATCGTCGGTGTCGGCGGTTTTCTGCTCGCCTACACTTTTATTTTTCTTTTTGCCTTTCGCACTCCAATCGTTCCTGACGACACCATAGTTCCGAGTGTCGTCGGGCAGCTTTACGAAGACGCGGCTGGTATGCTCGAAAAGGCTGGCTTCAATGCGATGCAGGGCGAACAGCGCATCAGCAAGGCAGCTCCGAAAGGATCAGTCCTCCAACAGGACCCTCCGGGTGGAAGCCGGCAGAAAAAAGGAATTGACGTTGTTCTCGCAGTGAGCCTCGGACGAAAAGAAGCGGTGGTTCCGCAAATAATCGGACTGACTCCTCAACAGGCTCGCGTAGCTGTTGAAAACGCCGGTTTTCAAATGGGGCGAACCGTCGACCTTCCGAGTGACTATCCACGTGGCACTGTCTTCCAGGTTGAGCCGCCTCCGGGTTCGCAGCTCGATCTTCCCGCCGAAATAAACTTCACCGTCAGCGCTGGTCCATCCACGGTACAGGTGCCGGATCTTGTCGGTCGCACATTACCGGACGCGAGGTCTGCACTGGAACAGATCGGCCTTCGTATCGGCTCGATGGGACGAGACACCAGCTCGGTCCAGGTCGAGAACACTGTGTTACGTCAGAGTCCACCGGCCGGAGCTACCGCCGCCGCTGGCGCAACTGTCGGCATCGTGATCTCACGCTTTCCGCCGCGGCGGCCACTTCCCGGCCTGCCGCCAGCGGATAGTCTCACCAGCGCAAATAGACTTCATCGGCCATGAAAGCCAGAATAGCACCCTCAATTCTCAGCGCCGATTTCGGTAAACTCGCCGAAGAGGTCGCAATGTGCGAGGCAGGAGGAGCGGACCTGATTCACATAGACGTGATGGATGGACGCTTCGTTCCAAATCTCACCTTTGGGGAGAAGGTGATCCGCACAGTGCGCGCAGCCACAAAGCTTCCGCTCGACGTGCACTTGATGGTGGTCGAGCCGGCCACTTACTTCGAAAGTTTCGCAGGTGCGGGAGCAAACGGCCTCACCTTTCATGTTGAGGCTGAAGCTCACGTTCAGCGGCAGCTCACATGCATCCGGGAGCTTGGCTGCAAAGCCGGCTTGGCTCTCAATCCCGCTACACCTCTTTCGTCCGCAGCCGATGTAACAGCCGATATGGACCTTCTCCTCATCATGTCAGTCAACCCGGGATTCGGCGGCCAAAAATTCATTCAGCGATCCGTTGAGAAAATCCGCGCCGCGCGCCGGATGCTCAAGGAATCCACCTCGATGGCTGCCCTCGAGGTGGATGGCGGAATCGATCGCCATACAATTACATCAGTCTGGAAAGCGGGAGCTGACACCTTCGTCGCCGGCAACGCGATTTTTTCCGCAAGGGATCCGCGCGCCGAGATAAACGAGCTACGCACGCTCTGCTCTTCCTACGCATGACACCAAAAGCCAGGCAGACACTGATTTTTGGTGCGGTCGCCGTCATCATCGGACTCCTTTTCGCAGGGACTAAGCTGCTTACCAATCAGCTTTCCCTTGTGGAACCCGGTACCAAGGCACCGAACTTCGAAGCGGTAACTCTCGATACACCGCCGCGCACCAAATCGCTAGATGAGTACCGCGGCAAGGTCATCCTGCTCAATGTGTGGGCAACCTGGTGCGAACCCTGTCGCGTCGAGATGCCCAGCATTGAAGCGCTTCACAAGTCGCTTGGACCTAAGGGACTGCAAGTCATCGCCGTAAGCGTGGATGATCCGGGCTTCGAATCCCAGGTGCGCGACTTCGTAAAACAGTATTCCCTCACCTTCCAGATTCTGTACGATCCCGACACGCTGGGAATTCGCAAGCAGTTTCAGACGACAGGCTATCCGGAAACATTCATTATCGGGAAGGACGGCCTGATCCGGCGCAAGCTGATTGGCGCCACAGACTGGAACTCCACGAGCAATCGCGCGCTCATCGAACACCTGCTCGCCGAGACCTCTGACTGATGCCGCTGATCCTCGGGATTGAGAGCTCCTGCGACGAGACGTCCGCGTCAGTGCTGGAAGGCAGCGACGACAAGATTTCGCAGCGGTCATTGGTAATTCTGTCCCAGGATGTGCATCGCATCTTCGGGGGGGTTGTTCCAGAACTGGCTTCGCGCGCGCATGTCACGAGCATAGTCCCTGTTGTTCAGAGAGCAATTGATGATGCGGGTTGCACGCTCGGCGACCTTGACGCTGTGGCTGTGACATATGCTCCCGGGCTGATTGGTGCGCTGCTGGTCGGCGTCTGCTACGGAAAGGCGCTTGCGTACGCCCTCGGCAAGCCGCTCGTGCCCGTGCATCATATGGAAGGGCACATCTTCGCAGCCGCTCTCGAGCACCCCGACGCTGTACCGCCATTCAGTGCACTTCTCGTTTCCGGCGGACACACGCTGTTGCTCGACGTTCCCGAATGGGGATCGTACAGGCTTCTTGGGGCGACACGCGATGACGCAGCCGGCGAGGCGTTCGACAAAGTTGCCAAGCTGCTCGGCCTGCCCTACCCCGGCGGCAGACCGATCGAGGACCTCGCCAAGACAGGAGATCCGTTGAGGTATAGGTTCTCGCGACCAATGCTTCGCCGGTCGTCGGAAGTCGGTGACGACGATCACTACGCCTTTTCTTTCAGCGGACTGAAGACTGCCGCGCTCAATGCCGTAAAGGCATCGTCAAATCTTTCGGAGGACGCGCCACACATTGCCCGAGCCTTCCAGGACTCGATCATCGAGACGCTCGCCGAGAAGGTTTACCGGGCGGCAAAACAATTCGGGCGGGAGAGGGTAATCCTGGGTGGAGGAGTCGCGTGCAACCGCACACTCGTGGCGGCGACACGCGAGAAACTCGCTCCGCTTGGTATACAGGTATTCGCCCCTTCACCCCGTCTTGCCACTGACAACGCCGCGATGATTGCACGTGCCGGCATTTTCAGGCTCGAACAGGGTGATATTGGAGAGCTAGATTTGAATGCGTTCGCTTCCAAGCCACTTCCCGGCCTGATCGCCGCCTAACACAAATTCATGACATACATCTTTGCGTCGGTCGTTCAGCATCCGTTGTCCTATGCCTTCGGACCACTTCAGTTCACAGGCTTCGGGCTCGCAATGCTGCTTTCCTTCGTGGTCGCGCAGATAATTTCCCAGCGCGAGCTCGAGCGCCGGGGACACGATGCGTCGCCCATGCCAGACCTGGTTCTCGCTGCGGTGATTGGTGGACTGCTTGGCGCCAAACTGTACTACGCAATTCTCACGCAGGACCTGTCTTCGCTGACAAGCCGCGCTGGCTTTGTATTCTGGGGCGGGCTGATTGGCGGGATTATCGCTACAGCACTGGTCATGTGGAAGAAAAGACTCAGCTTCGCCCGGATCAGTGACGTATCTGCGATCGCCCTCGCGGCAGCGTACTCAATTGGTCGCACGGGATGCTGGGCCGTAGGTGATGACTATGGTCGCCCATGGAGCGGAGCGCTAGCTGTGAAATTCCCGGAAGGTGCGCCGCCATCCACTGCGGAGAATATGTCTCAACTTTTTGGAATTGCGATGCCGCCTGGAACCGCGCCCAGGGAAGTCCTCGCTGTTCACCCAACGCAACTTTACGAGACAACTCTCGGCTTCGTCATGTTCCTGATTTTGTGGAAGTATAGAGACCACAAACATGCAGAGGGCTGGCTCTTCGGTCTCTACTGCGTTCTGGCTGGGGTCGAGCGTTTCATCATTGAGTTCTTCCGCGCCAAGGATGACCGGTTCCTCGGCTTCGGACTCACGATCGCGCAGCTAATCGCGCTTGTGTTCGCTCTTGGCGGTGCCGCGTGGATGTACTCACGACGTAACGTCAGACCCGGTGCTCCCGGAATCTACGCGACTGCCTAGCCAGGTCTTCGCGACAGCGAAGACAAAGAGAACAATCAGCAGACCCTGACCGACAACGGTTTCCACGCTCGGATAAATTCCGAGCGACGGGACGTGCGGAAAATTCGCGAGCATCGTAAGTGGGATGACGTCCGCTTCCTGCAGCTCGCTGATTCCTTTCCCCATAAAGACGAATGCCATGAAGTAGAGCAACACGCTGGTAGCCGTGAAAAACGGCCGCATGGGGATACGAATTCCGAATCGGTAGAAGAGCGTGAAGATCACCGCAAGCAGTGCGAACCCGGCAACGATGCCGAGCGACAGCGGAATGGCAACGTTGCCTTCGCTAAACAGTGCCTGATAGAAGAGGGCCGTCTCTGCTCCCTCGCGGTACACGGCGAGGAATGACACGAGGGCTAGCGCCTTCCCTCCACCCTCTTCAAGCGAGCGATTCACTTTCTCGCTGATGAACTTCTGCCACTTCGCTGCTTCGACTTTGGAAATCAGCCAGTAGCTGACCGAGAAAAGGACCACGACGGCAATGAGCATCGTGGCGCCTTCGACAATCGAACGACTGCCAGGTATGTATGCGAACACACCCTTGAGCAAGAATGCCGTTGCGAAGCTTGCGAGAATTCCGAGAATGGCTCCGATCCAGATTGAGCGGAGCCGCTCGCGGTGTCCGGTCTTGATCAGGAATGCGACTACGGCACCAATTACGAGAATCGCCTCAAACCCTTCCCGCAAGATGATGAGAAGCGACTGAAGAAATGATCCCCAGCCACCAGACTGCCGGCGCGCAAGATCGAGTACTTCCGGAATCCCCGCTTCAATTGAATTGCGGGCCGCTCGCGCGCCCTCCATGTCGTTGCGCCGAACAGCGCCCTTGAAGTCAGCGAAGTGGCGTTCCATCGTTGTAACCAGGGCTGGCTTCTTCGCGCGAACGGGCGTCTCGAGCGGCTCAAAGGCGATGTATGCGTCGAATGCGCGGTCACCGGCTTCCGCGGTCTTTCCCGACAACGCGAAACTCAATGCGCTGTCGAGCAGCGACATCACCGACTGCACTGCACCGTCAACACTCGTCGCATCCGCAGAAGCGACGGGAAGCTGCATCAACTCGCCGCGAAGGGCGTAAACATAGTTCACGACATTCCATCGCTCCTGCGCACTCAGCGATTCGGTGAATGCAGGCATTGGAGTCCCCGGAATTCCGACGGATACAACATTGAACGCCAGCGCCGGTGAAAGATCAGGCAGCGATTCCCTGCTCCCGATGGCCGGTGGTTTTATCGCAAGAGATTTTGCGGCCAGACCATCGCCGAGCCCGCGGTCGCCGTGGCAGGAAGCGCAGGACGCCGCGTAGAGCCTGTGTCCTGCAGCTGTATCAAGCGCAGAGGTAGGCAGGTCGATCGCTCCGGATTTTCCAAGCAACATCCCGAAACGCGCATGGATGGCGCGGATTTCCGCGACTGGTCGCTTTGCCGCTACTGCACGGCTCAGGGTGTCGAGCAGTGCGCGAGTCTGTACGGCACTGTAACTCCTGAGATTTGCCGCTACGCCACGGGCGTCCCGCAGAAAATCGGTCGTCTCGGCGTATTCTGCCGGAGCCACCATGCGTCCGTTATCATCAAACGCCTTGGCGTATTCCTCGACCGCAACGCTTACAATACTGGAAAGCCGTTTGGCCGGATTCCCCTGTGCCGAAAGCACCGTCGCGCCAAGCACCAGGATGGTCAGGCCGCGCAGAATTTGACGTGCGAATTTCATTGCCGAGTAAATCTATCAGGAATAGCTATCCGGGCAATGCAACTTCGCCGGGAATCAGGGTTTAAGTCTAGGAAGCTTCGGGCGAATAAGGATATTCGCCTCGTAACTCACGCTCCGAGAGCGCCGCGCGTTTGCCGGTACGCTCTTCATATTGCTTGGCGAAGAAGGGGAGTCGCTTTGCGGTGAACTCGCTTCGCGCAATCCCGATTGCCTCTATCGCTCGCTCAATGTCAGCGGGTTCGCCCTCGACCTCGACCAGGTCGTCCATTCGAGGATAGCGCTCGAATCTGACGATTGCTTTCCCGACTTCATACTGGGCGATCCACCTGCCGATTTCCGTGACCACAACGTAGCCGAGCTTCTCAAGAATTGTCTTGAACAGCTCGGCGCTGCCAACCTGGCTGGAAATCTCCTCGCGCACCTTATAGCCGTCTTCGACGGATGTCCCTCCCTTCCAGTCCAGGAATGCATGCGTAGACCCAACGCCCCCGTACACCCTGACACGAAGAACTTCGTCCCGCTCCGACAGCTCGCCATTCCTGGTGTCGTAACGAACATCCTCAAGAGATCCCTCATACAGCAATTTTCCGCCGGCGAGTTCGATGAACTGCCGGCGGATCATCACGTCGTCGACTACGGCCTTTAGCTCGACTTCACGCATCGAGAATTGTCTGCAACACCGTGGTAGTAGCGCTCAAGTCCTGGAACACGGCATACGGCGAATGGATTGCGAGCTCGTTGACCGAGTAGCGACCAGTTGCAACACCAATTGCTCGCGCGCCAATTGACCGGCCGCAGTCGATATCGGCCGGAGTGTCACCGATCACGACGACCCGATCGCCTGTAACATCGATCCCCAGAATTTCCTTAGCCCTTCGCTGCGCAATGCCCGGCAGTTCCGGTCTGTGCGCATGATCTGATCCGAACGCGTTCACGCGGAAACGTTCGGGATCCAGTCCGGCGGCCACGAGTTTTTTTCGAGCTCCGGCTTCGACGTTTCCCGTCAAAAGCCCAATGGTGACATTGTCCTGGTTCTCCAGTGCATCCAGCAGCTCCGGAATTCCGGGATAGAGCATCACCCTGTGCTGCTCGAGCTTGAGTGCGTCATTCAAGCCAGAGAGATAGTTGTACAGAAGCTCCTGCATTTTTTCTTCGACATGTCCAGGGTCCTTTCCGGCGGGGTGCATCAGCTCGCGGACGATCTGCTTGTCGGTTTTCCCATCATAATGGTAGTCATCGTCGCCTGCAGTTCCGAAAATTCTCTGCAGCGCCTGCTCCATTGAGCGGCGACCTGCACCTCCGCTGCGGAGCAATGTCCCGTCGA
>JBKJPM010000233.1:0-3732 GCA_046595175.1 Gemmatimonadaceae bacterium | reverse complement strand
CGATACAGGGCTGATTGTGGTTTCAACGACCAATCCCTTCGGCATGGCCTATGCTGATGCGGCGCAGGCCATTCGGACGCTCGTCCACCCGGTCCCGGTGATCGCCGTTCATATGAGTAAGACGCCCGAAGAAGCCCCGCCCAATACGGATATCCTGTTATCAGGCCCGACTGATTTCGATACGGCCACTCGACGGATTCTTGACGAACTCAAGCGGCGTGGAGTGCTGGCGCAGGCGATTGGGGCGAAGCCGACCTTTCAGTATTCGATATAGTCGGATGCTGAAAAAGAGGAACGGGGTAGCTGGGACGATCCCCTTGCTCGCGGAACGCGCACGATAGGAATGTGCTCGTTCGACGCGCGCAGTTGGGATCATCCCACCCACCCCTTATAAAGTGACAGATCGCTGCGGCCTTGCTGGACGAACTTTTTGAGCATCCTGCGTCACATTCCATCTGACTCGCAATCGGTTTCCTCTCGTACTTGACGAAGCATGTGAATCGGCTGAGAATGTGCCGCGCCTACTCATGCGCCTTTGGGTCGGAGGCAGGTGGCGCGGGAGATGAAGAAGGGGCGATGTGATCTGAGGAAACGCATTAGGCCGCACGGGATGACGGCTAACACGCTGGCGGGCGCTCCAGGTAGTCCCGCCGAAAGCCATGTGGATTCAGAAGCTTGCGCAATTGCCTGTCCTCCGCATGGCCTGGGATTAGCAGACAGTTTCTGCTGGCTTTGCCGAAATGATTCGAACGTCGAATTATAGTTAGGCGGACCGGAAACTCAACATGATGGATTTTGCTGGGCGCTGGGTTGGCTCCATTCGCGGTACTAATATCGCCAGCTTTACGCTTGCCCTCGAACAAGCCGAGGAGACGCTTCGAGGTCAGCTGTCCCTGAGTGATGTCGCTTTGGGTGTTGCGACATTCCAGGTCGAGGGTACCGCAGGCGACGGGGTCGCGACCTTTCATCTGATACCTGGGACTGCCGCGCCGGGCTCTGAGCTTAGTCGCGGATTGGCACGGGCGGCGGTTCAGCCAGATGGGTCGCTGGCTGGCATCTGGGAAATGGAAAGCCAGACGTTCGGTGCCTTCACTGCCAGCCGCGAACTCGCCGCCGAGGAAGCCGCGCCACAGCCCGCCGGACGTTCGCATTCAGTGCCGAAAGCGGACCATCAAGGGCAGCCCGCGCCAAGCTCGATGACCTATCGCTGGATGCCAATCATGGGCGAGTTCGAAATATCGACCGACTCACTCGTGTTCAAGGGGCGCAGGATTCCGAGCGTCGCCGGACCGTCCCAGCCCAGCGGGCCGCAGTTCCTAGCCGCTGTCGGCATCGCGCTGTGCGACAGAAAATTGGTGAATGGCACTCTTACCGCGGCGGTGAGGTTCGACGAGGTCAGCCAGAACTCTGTCTGCGAGATCATTGTGGCTCACGACCTGAGGACCAAGGGCCAGATCACCGCCGGATTGGGTGGCAGCGGCGCAATGTTCAGTATCCGCGAGTGGGTTCCGGCGCAAACGCCCCAGCAAACGGGCGGCTCATGGACGAACTACGAACTCGCTGGTGATCGGAGCAACCTGCGGGCCGACACAACGTACCAAGTGGTCGTGCGACTCCAGGGATCGAGTCTGGTATTGGAGGTCGATGGCGTCGAGGTCGCCGCCACCGGGCTACCTGCGGCACCGAATCAGCCTCGTCAGGTCGGCGTCTTCGCAGTCAACGAGAGCCAGGTACGAGTCTCCCGGTTCTCGGCTGACATCGAACGCCCGACAGCGTTTATCGTGATGCAGTTCTCGTCGCCGTATAACGAGGTGTACTCTCACGTCATCAAGCAACTGTGCGACGAGTACAGTATCAATGCCGTGCGCGCAGATGAGATCTACGGGCCGGGCATCATCATCAAAGACGTAATCGACCATATAGCCAAGTCGCAGGTGGTGATCGCAGATATTTCGCCGACAAATCCAAACGTCTATTTCGAGGTTGGGTACGCCTTGGCCTTGGGCAAGCCGATCATTCTCCTTGCTCAGCGTCGAGGGCCAGAGGCACCGTTGCCATTCGACTTGTCAGCGTTTCGCGTACAGTTTTACGACGACAGCATTGGGGGCAAGCTCAAGTTGGAAGTCGGTTTGAGACAGCATCTAAAGCAGATCCTCGGCAACGATTGACTGAGCATCCGCCTAACACGCGCTGGAGCCGACGGCGCGGAACTGACGCCGACGAAAGACGAAACAAAAGTGTCAGACCCCTTTGTTTTACTCTCTAACGGCCCCGCTGCTGTTGCGCGTGGTTCGAGACGCGTAGCGTATCCCGAACCAGCGGCTGCAGCGGACCTCCGCTGCGCACACGTCGTTTGCTTCGCGGCCGCCGGTGAGCCGCGGGGCCGTTAGGCGTCACAAGGAGGTCCGTATCGTGCCGCTCAGGCAATTCGAGCGCTCACGATTCTTCACTAGTAAGGTGCTCACCGCTGACGATCTTCAGCAGAGAGAGACAAAGGGGTCTGACCCCTTTGTCTCTCTCTGCAATACGTTGACGGACTGAGCGGCGAGCCGTGACCGTCGCAGCAGCGTATCCGCGTTTGCAGTAGAAGGGTTCATGGATAACCCTGGTTGGGCCGCACCATGAGCGCTTCCTGCCACATTTGACGCGAGTACGGCATTGCCGTATATTGTGCGCATGTTCACGGTTATCGAAACCCCTACGTTTGTCCGCCTCGCCAGCAACTGCTGGAACGATAAAGATCGAACACACTTCATTACCTTCATCGCCGCAAATCCAGATGCCGGTGATGTGGTACCCGGGGCAGGAGGGGCTTACGAAAAGTTCGTTGGGGGACTGCTGGCCGTGGCAAGCGTGGTGGGGTGCGTGTGATTTACTTCAATTGCCTCGCCAATGGGGAAATCTGGTTATTACTGGTCTACGGAAAGTCCATGCGGGAAAACATCCCGGCGCATGTGCTTCGTCAGATCAAAAAGGAGATCGAAAATGCGTAAAGCCCCACAGAGACCTACCGGTCGTCAGTCCAAAGTGGACATTGGCGCCGAGCTACTCTCGTCGGTGCGTGAAATGAAGGCCGGTGTCCGTGCTCGCGTCCATCGTCCCGAAATTTCAGAAGTCGCCCATGCTCGTTTGGTGTCCGGGCTTTCTCAAACCGCCTTTGCAGCACTGCTTGGAGTTTCTGTACGCACCCTCCAAGATTGGGAACAGGGCCGTCGCGAACCATCCGGGGCGGCAAAAACCCTTTTCAAGGTCGCCGAGCGCCATCCTGAAGTTCTAAAAGAACTCGTTGCGTGAAGTGATGAGGCCCAGCAGAAGATTTAAGGGGGCCGACCCCTTAAATCTTCTTAATTCAAACGTAGGTGACCAGCCCAATATTATGAGCACGCTCAGCCCAGCCGAAAGAGAAGTAGTGGTGCTCGCAGTGGCGATTGAAGCTATCAACGATATGGTCAATCACGAAATGATGCGCCTCCCGACGCTAGGGGGCCCAGATGCGGAAGCTCCGTTCAAATCACTGGCGAGCTCTGCACTTTTCACCGTCCTTCTTGCGGATGCGCTTGAGATGGTCAATGCCGAACTACTGGGCATCAAAGGATCGCTATTAGATGCCATTAGGTCCGTGAGCGAAGAGCCCATCCTGGGATCGGTCGAGCAGGCGGTGGTGTTGAGCAATACAATCGGGGCGCTTCAAGGATGGCTCGCGGCGGAGATTGAAGTTGAGGTCTGGTTTCC
>JBKJPM010000024.1:0-3046 GCA_046595175.1 Gemmatimonadaceae bacterium | reverse complement strand
AGCAGTGAGCCTAACCCTCGTTGAAAACATCTATTCCTTTGTCGCGGAGCTTTCGTCGCGGATCGCGTAGCCGACGCCCCGTATCGTGTGAATAAGCTTTCGCTTGTGTCCCGCGTCAATCTTTTTGCGCAGGTGGTTGATCACGACGTCAACGATGTTCGTTCCCGGGTCGAAGTGATATCCCCAGGCGTACTCGGTTATGAGCGTGCGGCTCATGACGCGTCCCGCGTGCCGCATGAGATATTCGAGCACCGTATACTCCTTCGGGGTCAGCTCGATCGCAGGTCCGCCGCGGCGCACTTCGCGCGTGTCCTGGGAGAGTTCGAGATCGGCGACCTTTAGCTTGGGCGAGGACAGTTTGCGGGGCTGGCGCGAAAGTGCCTCGACCCGCGCGAGCAGCTCTTCCAGAGCAAACGGTTTCGTCACGTAGTCGTCCGCGCCGGCGCGAAGTGTTTCCACCTTTGCGTCAATGGCATCCTGGGCTGTGAGCACCAGGATGGGACGCTCGATTCCGGATGCGCGGAGCGACCGGATTACTTCCATGCCGGACCGGCCAGGGAGACGCATGTCGAGAACTATGAGATCGTAACTCTCCGATCTCGCGAGTTCCTCGCCGCGGTCGCCCGTTTCAACCAGGTCAACGCGGTAACGCTGCTCTTCGAGACCGCGCTTGACGAATGCGCCGACTGTTGGGTCGTCTTCAATTACCAGGATCCGCATCCCGATAATCTATTGATTAAATCAGTATTTCACCCAGCTATCGACCCAGGTATTGGACATGGGAAACATGCTCCCCAGAGCCGCCATTGCCTTTGCCACCGAGCAGGAATTGTAGTAATAGTCCTTGGTTCCGTTTGCAATTGCTTCCGCCGGATCGACCGGAATATTGAGCAGCATGTTGAGACCGCTCAGTACCGCGCCATTTATGGTGCTTCCACCGTTGGACGTCATTTTCCCCCCGACGAGAATTACGCCATCCCATCCGGTACTTCCACTGATCGTGAATCCGCCCTGCACAATGAGTGTTCCGCGCCCGGTACCCGGAAGGCTGTAGTTCCCGCCCGTTCCATTAGCGATGTAAATCACCGGGTAGTAGTTCGGATTCGCAAAACTTGGCCACGAGCCGGGAGGGATGGTGATCGTCGGCGTTATGGCATTTCCCGTAGAAATATTTTGCCAGTCAAGATGAATGTCCGCCGGAACGATCGAGTCGACTGGTGGGTTGCCTGATACCGCAGCTGCAGAGCCTTGAAATCCGTCCGCAGCATTTACCGCTACGCCAGCAACAGTCGCTGAGTCTCCGCAGGCGTCGGTGCCAGTCATATTTCCCGATGCACCATTTTTTTGTAAACCGGATAGCGATGCCCAGCCTGCGGTAACCTGCAGCGCTGCGGGTCTCCACCGGGCGAGCTGCGCTACGGTCCTGACAGCGGCGGGCGTTCCAGCAATGCTTCCCTTTGTAATAGTTGCCTGGGATCGAACCGCAAAAATGCCACCGATGCTATTCGTCGGCGCGACAATTTGCGGCGCAACAACATCAGCGTAGCCGTTTGAAAAAGTGATGCGGACACTGTCGCGCGCTCCTGGAGGAATGGAAGTCAGGCCAAGCGAGTCGCGCTTGAGCATGTACAGCTCCATCGCCTGCTGCGCCATCGTAAACGCAGAGAGCTGTGACGACTGATCTTCGACTGCGCGCCGTTCCACACTCACCATTGCAAACCCTGCGGCAATGGATGCGGTGAGAAGTGCAATCACCAGGATTGCCGTCGGGATTGCAAACCCTCCTCGGTTCTTCATTGCCTGCATATCAGGTTGTCCTGTTCTTGAAGAATATTGCGGTCACTGTTGCTTCCTTTTTGGATGCAACGTCACCGGCCACAGCGCGCTCACTAACGCCTGGAAGGTTGAGCTCGAGTCCGCGAATCGTTGTCAGATCCGCAGGAGCATTGTCTTGTGCAACCGAGCTGTTACCCACGAAAAACCGGAATTTCGCAGTGAGCTCAAACGGAGACGATATCTCCTGCTCCGCGGAGTCTGGCGAAATGGCCTGCCTGAACAATCCAGTTGCCGAAGGAATCGCTAACGATGTCTTGAACTGATACCGAACCCGTCGAAAAAGGAGCACGGGTGTCCCCGGAGTCGCACCAGCGGGAAGTGGGGGAGAGATCGAAACCAGCTGTCCGCCATCAGACGTGAGAACTGTGACGCCGGCATTTGTACACGCTGCAGATGCGGAGTTGGCAATAGCGACACTGTTCTCCACGTAGGACATCGTGCCCGTGGTCCCGCGCCATGCATAGCCTGAGATTCCTGCGGCGGATTGTGCGGAGTCCGCGGGCAGCAGGCTCAGAACGGACTGGTCACAGGAAACAGCAATTGCGTAGGGGACACGAATGGTGATGGACGTTGCGGTCGCGGATACGACGCCTCCCGTGGTTTCAACCATTCGCAGATCGGAAATAATTCTGTTCAGGGAGCTTCGGGAAACATTTCTTGCGTCCCGTGAGGCCGCCTGGGTGGCGAAGAAGCGCGCCTGAGACACGATGAGTTTTGTTATCCCGAGCCCCACAATCGCGACAACAACGAGCCCGATGAGCATTTCGGGGATGGACACTCCCCTGCGAATGCCGCGAAGAGAAAATCGGCTCATGTGCCCGTGTTGAATGAGTTGGTAGGCATCGAATTACGCAGATACACGATCGCTGTGTCGCGCTTGAAGTAGTATCCATTTGGCGCGATGACGATCTGGACCTTCTTTGTTTTCGTCGCTGGCGATGTAACCGTTATGGCGCGGGTGTGGGGGTAAGGCTGCTCTGAAACAGTGACTGTCTGCGATCCAATCGCGACCGAGTCGTAGGGCATTGCCTCGATCCGGTTCACTTCCTGAATAAGGACACTGTTCCTGTAGGAATCACCGGACACGCGAAGTGCCCCGCGGGAGACCTGCACCATGAGTGCAGCAAGAGTCGTAATTGCGACTCCGAGAATTACGATTGCGACAATTGCCTCGATGAGGGCAAATCCTCCGGCGGATGATTTCGCGCGC
>JBKJPM010000281.1:0-4106 GCA_046595175.1 Gemmatimonadaceae bacterium | reverse complement strand
ACCGGAGTTTGGCTCGCTCACAGCGTAGTCGCAATTGGCTACACCACGCTGTACTTCATCGGGGTATTCGCTGTCTTCGATCGCCGCGTGGAAGAGGAAGCGCGGTCGCTCGGAGCTTCGCCTCTGGCTGCGCTCGTTCGCGTGACTCTCCCGCTTCACCGGCGGCAGCTCGCCGAGGCACTGCTGCTCGGCTTCCTCGTTTCGTGGGCGCAGGTTCCGCTGACACTTCTGATCGGACAGGGTGCCGTTGAAAGTCTCCCGACTTCGGTCATGTCCTACGTTCACGCCGGCCAGGATCACCTCGCATCGGTCGCAGGGCTTCTGCTCGCTCTGCCTGGTTTGGTTTTGATGGGCGTCATCGGAAGCTCGATCAGAAAATTTGCGGTGGCGACTGAATGAGAGCTATGGTGGAGGTAGAGTCGCTAGCGGCGCCATTCGGAGAATCAGCCGGGCTCTCGGACATATCGTTTTCAGTCGGCGCGGGCGAACTGGTGGTATTGCTGGGCCCATCGGGATCTGGAAAAACAACTCTGCTCAGAACCATCGCCGGTTTTGTGGCGGCGACCTCGGGTCACGTGCGCATTGCCGACCAAGACGTAACACGCCTGCCTCCGGAGAAGCGCGGCTCGGTGTATCTGCATCAGTCGCCCGTGCTATTTCCGCATTTGTCGGTTGCGGAGAATGTCGCGTTCCCTCTGAGACTCCGGCATGTTGTTGGCGGTCGCCGAACTGAACGAGTCGCCGAACTTCTGGAATCGATGCAGATATTGGAACTTGCGAATCGCCTGCCCAGGGAGTTGAGCGGAGGCCAGCGCAATCGAGTTTCTTTGGCCCGTGCGCTGGCCGCAAGTCCAATGGTTCTGTTGCTCGATGAGCCTTTCAGCGGGCTTGATCCAGGCTTGCGGCAGGATGTGCGAGAGGCGATTCGCATTGTGCAGAAAACTTCTGCGCCAGCGATAATTGTCGTCACCCATGATCTCGACGATGCCGCTCTCCTCGCTGATCGCATCGGCGTGCTCATAAATGGACGGCTTTGTCAGATCGGGAATCCCCGTGAAGTCATGACGCTTCCGTCCAGTCTGGAGATAGCCACCCTTGTCGGATTCAATAACACATTTGCAGGCCGTGCAGATGGAATTGGGAACGTTGAAACAGCAATCGGGAAACTCCGCGTTTCCGGCGCAACGGTGAGTGGAAGAGGTTCGCTGATGTTCCGAACCGATGGGGGGAGGCTGACGCGCGATGGCGAATTCCGCGGACGAGTCACTGCAGTCACGACTCGCCCGGGATCGGTGACCGTAAGGCTGCACTCCGCTGCCGGAGAGCTCGAGCTAGCTTCCGATTCCTTTGGGCTTCCGGAAATCGGTGATGAAATCGAATTTGCACTTCACCCGGAACGTCTCGTCTTTTTTCCCGGGAGCTAACATGCGACCCACTGACAAAAATGGCTTCTGCGTGCCAACGCACTTGCGCGCCGGTGTCATCAATACAGTCTCCACCCTTGCCGGATAACATCATGTGGTTATTACTCGTTGTACTGGCCGCCGTCCTTCACCAGCCGCTCGACATACTCTCACTCGCGAACGCCCCCGTCCGTGCCGGCCCCCCGCCCGGATGGAAAGTCCGCAACATTCGCGGGCAGAATGCTCCTGAAATCGGGATTAGTAACGAGGGTGAGGGACCGGTACTCAGAATCCAGGGAGCCGGACGTGCGGCGTGGTTTTACCGCGAGCTGCCCACTCAACTAAATGAGTCACCGGGCTCGCTCAGCTGGTCGTGGCGCGTGTTGCAAGCCCCCACCGGTGCGGATTTGCGGCAGGAGAAGACCGACGATTCGCCAGTGCGCGTTTACGTTGTCTTCGGAAAACCCGGACTTTTTGGCCGATCGAGCCGCGTCATTTTCTACACATTCGGCGGCGCTGAACCGGAAGATTACCAGCGTGCCAGCTTTATCTCCGACAAGCTCTACGTGATCCGGGTCGGCGGCACCCCGGATGTCGGACGCTGGCGCGAAAACGAGGTGATGCCCTTTGCCGACTACCGCCGCGTATGGCGCCAGAATCCGCCGCCGATCACGGCAATCGGTGTCATGCAGGACACCGATCAGACACGTGCCATGGCCGTGGCGGAATTGCGGCGGCTGGAGTGGCTGCCGCGGTGAAGCGGGAGCCGTTACATCTTCATCATGTCACGCCGCATCTCAAGAATCCCTTCAACGCGAGCCCGGTGCCCGGACATGAATGCTTTAACCTGTGAGGGATCCATTCCTCCGATACGCGTGAGGTCGGATCGAATCTCCGCAGTTGCCTTATTCCATTTTGCGGGCGCGGTCATCTTCATCTCCCGCATCATCCGCTCGCAGTCGGCGAGTAGGTCTTCCACGGCTTTTTTGTGGGCCGGAAGAAGAGTCTTTACGCGGTCCGCCGGAGCTGACGCAAACTGTTCGATATCCGCGGCCGCACGCTCTGCCACCGTGTCGGAGTGAGTCATTGGCATGGAGGAGCCTGAGCGCATTCCTCCCATGTCATTCGGGCCGGCGACAACCGCCGTATCCGCCATGCCTGCCGCTTTTTTCTCGGAGGTACAGGCCGCCAAAATCATTACTGCCCCGCACGCTACAGTCGTTAGCAATCGCATCGCTCACCTCATTTTAAAGAATGGTTGTACGCCTCGAGCGCGCTCTGAGATATCCATCCGAGAGTCCCCGCTTTATCCGCAAGATCCGCACTCTTTATCTAGAAGACGGAAGCCCATCGAGTAGTTCCACCCACCCCTTGACTCTATACCAAGGTATAGGGTGTATCATGGGGATCAGCTTAACAGAGGACTGAAAATGCGGATCGGGGAAGTGGCGGCTGCCGCCGGAGTGAATATCCAGACTTTGCGGTATTACGAGCGGCGACGCCTTCTCTCGGCCCCGGCACGCAGGGAATCGGGCTACCGTGAATACGCACCGGATGTCGTAGAGCTGGTTCGCTTCGTCAAGCACGCGCAGACGCTCGGATTCAAGCTTACTGAGATCGAAGAGCTGCTGGCGCTTCGTAAACATGCCCCGAGCTGCAGACAGGTTCGCGACGTCGCCGCAGCAAAGATATCGGACATTGATGAGAAGATCCGCCAACTGTCGAGTATCCGGGACTCTCTCCGAAAGCTCGTCACGGCTTGCAAGCGCTCGGAATCCTCGGAGAGATGCGCAATAATTGAAGCGTTGGACGAGAGGCGTCCGTAACCGGGGCAACTGACATTCAGCGTGACTTAATCAGTCTCATAACCATATGGGGATTTACAGATGATGAAGAGAAAGATCGACTTCTTTAGCGCGGGCTGTCCTCTTTGTGAGGACGCTTTGCGAACGGTGCGCGAAGTTGCGTGTGACAGCTGCGACATCACAGTACTCGACATGAAGAGCGACGCCGCCAAATCAAAAGCGAGAGAATACGGCGTCAAGCGTGTTCCAGCAGTCGCCATTGATGGGCAACTTGCCGATTGTTGCCGCCAGGGTGAGGTGAACGCTGAGACGCTTCGCGCGCTCGGTGTTGGCGCGCCTCGTTGACAGAAGTGACGCCGGGAATAACCGCAGCAATTTTTCTCGGCTTCCTGGGATTCATAGAGCCGTGCAGCATCGGATCAAGCGTGCTCTTCGTGAAGTATCTACAGGGAAGATCGGTGGCAGCAGTGAGATTCCAAACCATCGTATTCGCCGGTACAAGAGCTCTTGTGCTCGGAGGCTTGGGGGTCATCGCCGCGCTCGCTGGTCGCCCTTTCCTCTCTTATCAACGGGCGTTCTGGATCGTGCTTGGCGTTCTGTATGTGTTGCTGGGCACACTCTACTTATTCCGTCGTCAGCGACTTCTGACGCGAAGGCTCGGACCCAAATTGGGTCGCGCGCCAAGCGCGGCTGCCGTGGGACTCCTGTTCGGCCTTAATATTCCGGCTTGCGCAACCCCGCTTCTGGCCGTGCTCTTCGCGGCGAATCTTGGCGCTGCGAACATCGCGCGCGGTTTCTGGACAATGGGGATTTTCGGGCTCGCGTTGTCGCTCCCGCTCGTACTCGCTGTTTACTCCACTAGAACGCGCGAGGCTCTTGTTCGACTGGCTTCCTACGC
>JBKJPM010000271.1:0-11995 GCA_046595175.1 Gemmatimonadaceae bacterium | reverse complement strand
ACGTAGGACACGTAGTACACACGTAGGTGCACGTAGGAGAGCGATTGGGGGGGGTGCAGAGCTTTGTTAGGTCTCGCAATAGAATGACGATACTGTCGCCTCGAATTTCCTAGAAACTTCACAGTGCTCAAAGAAGACCCGCTCACACCGAGAATTATTGGCGCTGCGCTCAAAGTTCACTCGGCGCTTGGTCCGGGACTCCTGGAGAAAGCCTACGAGCGCTGTCTGCAGCACAAACTGGAGATTGAAGGGTTCTCCGTACAATCTCAACTGCCTGTCTCGATCGATTTTGAGGGACTGCTCGTTCCCTCCGCCTATAAAATTGACTTACTGGTCAACTCGACGGTGTTGGTGGAGCTAAAAAGCGTCGAAAAGATTCATCGTACGCACATTTCGCAGGTCGTCACGTATCTCAAGCTATCTCACTTGAAGTATGGCTTACTTCTCAACTTCAATTGTGCGCGGCTCTCAGACGGCATCAAACGCGTCCTAAACGAAAGTTGAGTTGCCGTTCCCATCAATCTCACTTCTACGTGGACCTACGTGTCTACTACGTGTCCTACGTGCGAACCAAAACCTGTCCGACCCAAAGAACTACGGCCAGTTGAAAATGCTTGTAGGAATCGATCGCTCGCGGGAAACAGCAACGTCACCAGGCTCCTTCCAGAACATTCGCGTTAAATTCTGACTGGAAAAACGAACCTCGAACTTTCCACCACCCCCCTGGGCGAGAGGAAAACCGAAATCCACTCTCCACAATCTTTGGGACCTGGGAGGGATCGCAGCAAGCACGCTGAGTCCCAGTGTGCGGCGGACTGGACTGGTAACTCCTAGCGGCGCATCACCGGCCCAGATCTTTCCCGACTGTGCGAACAGGCCCACTCCGATGCTCGCAATTTTTTTGATACGACCCAGGTAGTACCGGCTCTCCATCTTCCCAATCAATCGCCTCGACCCGCCTTCGTCGCCATGACGATATCCAAGCAGGCCTCCTTCCCGGTCGGCAAAGGTGAGCTGAAACGGGACTCGCTGCCTCCAGCCTGCACCCCACTCCAGGCTGGGCGTCAAAGTAAGTCGCGTGAATCGCTTCAGGTACATTGCCGCGCGGCCGCTGGCCAGTACGCCATCAAACTCGTGAATCTTGCCGTTGCGACGGGCTTCGCCGTTTACGGTAATAGCGCCATACACCGACTCGGATCCCATGCCTGCGAACAAATCAGTAGAGACGAAATAATCCCGGTCGTCCGAATCGAACACCGACAGCCCCTTCCCAACCAATCCGCCAATCTGCACACCGGTTCTCACATCCTGCGCACCATCCAGCGTCTCAAATCCGGTTGCGCTGAGAAATCGAACCCGGCGATACCCAAGCAGAGCGTTTACCCGGGTGCTTTTCAATCCCTCGTATCTGTCGAACAGCGCCTGGGTCGTATCCGGCAGAATAAGCCCATCAGTAACGATCACTGGCCTGTCGGCGGTTTCCTCATGCTCACGCGACATTGATCCGCCGAGGAGGTACAGGTTTCCAGGTGGTCCAATACGAACCAATCCGCCAACATCTCCGAACCTTCGCGTCGTGTAGAGTGCCGCCGGGTGGTCGTCCTTGCGCGTAAAGAACCTATACCGGTTTTCATCACCCGCGGTTGCCCGCCATGACACGTGCTGCAGGTCAGTGAGAAAGGGATGACTCGCTTCGATCTCCCAGGTGTGGCCGATGTCGCGCCGCGTCGCAAATGCAGCCAACTGATAGGGACGTCCCATCAGCTGATAGTCAATGAAACGGGCGGTTATCTCATCGCGGAAGTATCGGCGGTTTTTCCACTCGACGGCCGCATAGACCGCCTCGCCCATTAGGTTCGCTTCGCCAAACTTCAGTGATCGCAGCGTCGGAGACTTGGACGACACAGCACCACCGATAATCAGCGACACTTCATCCACAGTCGTGGCGACGATGCGCACGCCGTCTGCCGTATCCGGATAAGCCGACACGTACGCTTCTGCAAGGAAAGGCTGCGCGCGCAGGATTCGCTCGGATTCAGTACGCCTCAGCTCGGTGCACTTGCTTCCCGCCTGTAAAGCGAGGTAACGGCGAATTATCAGTGGATTCGTGTTCGAATGAAACTTTCTGGCAGCCCCAATCCCTTTTCGGAATATTGACGGTCCAGCCAGCTCGAACGAAGGGTTGGACTGGATCTCTATGCTGTTCACCGTTTGCCCGCTGCATCGGATCGCTCCGGCGAGCGTAACGTCCGCAGTATCCATCTGTGCGCTCAACACCCGCGGCAGGGAGACGCTAAATTGCAGGCATAGTACAACGGCCAACCCTCGAAGCCTTCGTGTCATCGCACTCCAGAATGAATAGCCGCGCCCCTGAATCGCAAGCTGCCCGGTTTGTAGCCGTCACCACCAGCATTCGCCGGGAGGATGACACTAGTCGCGTAGGCTTGTCCACGTCGTATTTACAGGCACTTAAAAATGCAGGCCTCATACCAGTCCTGTTACCGCCCGTCTACGACTCCTTTACGGCTGGCCCAACGCTCGATCGCGTTGACGGCCTCCTCCTCACGGGCGGAGGAGACGTAGATCCCGCCTTCTATGGAACGACCCCCCGACACGAGATTCGCGGATTGAGCAGGGCCCGGGATGAGTCCGAGATAGCGCTCATTCACGCGGCCAAAGCGATGCGACTGCCGACACTCGCCATCTGCCGCGGAATCCAAATCATGAATGTCGCTTTCGGCGGAACCCTGGTACAGGATATCGCAAAGGATTGGCCAGGTTCCCTCGCGCACGATGCACCCTCGCGCGCGTCACGGTCTCACGGAGTGTCACTTGAATCCGATTCGCTCATCGCAAAGGCGGTCAAGTCCACGCGCTTCGATGTCAATTCACTCCACCACCAGTCCATCGACATGCTCGGCGAAGGCTTGCGGATTACAGGCCGCTCGCCCGACGGAATCGTCGAAGCGGCTGAAAGCGCCGACCCCGACTGGTGGGCTCTCGGCGTCCAGTGGCATCCGGAAGATCTCGTAGACGATGTTCTGTCGCCAGACCGTGGAATTTTTTCCGCATTGGCAGACCGGATTTGCCGCACGTAGGCGCGTGAAACCGGAAAGCGGAAAGCCGCTCAAAGTCGTTCACATCGATTCGGGTAAGAGCTGGCGCGGAGGCCAGCGCCAGGTGTACCTGCTCGCAAAAGGACTGCGCGATCGGGGCCACGAACCGCTGGTGATTGCGCCGGTAGGTTCTCCGCTTCTCGAGAAAGCGCGGGCAGCCGGCCTTGCCGCGACTGCAGTGTCCACTCGCGCTGAGTGGGACGTGCTCGCTGCAAAGCGAATCCGCAGCCGCCTCCGCGCATGGCGTCCCGATATCGTTCACGCCCATGATGCCCGCTCCCACACCATTTCAATTCTCGCACTTGGAACCAGCAGCCGCATTCCACTGCTCGTGACGAGACGCGTCGCTTTTGCGCCACGGCTCGCTCGCCTGAAATACGGCAAACGCGTAACGCATTTCATCGCAATCTCGCACGCAGTCAAGACGGCGCTGACGCTCGCCGGCGTGCCTTCCGGGAAAATAGATGTTGTCTATTCCGGAGTGCCTGAACCGCGAATTGCCGAGCGGCGCGACTGGTGCTCCGAGCTGGGGTGGCCATCGGATACCGTCGTCTGCGGCGTGGTCGGAGCAATGACTGGCGAAAAAGGAATCGAGCTGCTCCGCGGAATCATCGACCAGCTTCCGACGGCGACCGCGCGAAAATGCGGAATCGTATTTCTGGGCGCTGATGACTCCGGCCAGTTCGAGACCAGCGCCGTTCGCGTGCACTGGGCAGGATTCGTGAACGAAATCGGAGACGCGATGGCGGGGCTCGACATGCTATGGCATCCAGCCACATCCGAAGGGCTCGGCACATCCGTGCTCGATGCGCTCGCGCTCGGAGTAGTTCCTGTTGCCTTCGCGACTGGCGGACTGTCTGAGACAATCGAGCACGGTCTCAGCGGATTTCTCATCAAGCCAGGTAATCTCTCGGAATTCGCCGAGGCGGTTTCGACTCTGGCTTGTGACCCGGATCTCCGAGAGAAACTGGGCGCAAACGGTCGGAAACGGGCTCACGCTTTTAGCGATGTCAGTATGATCGAAAAGAACATCGAGGTGTACTTTAGAGTCCTTGAGGCTGGTATTCTATAAGGGTGTTATCTTGCGACATGCCTCGTAACTAGCGAGAAGCCGTTTGCTGTATATCTGCATTCCGACGTATAACGAAGCCCCAACGGTCGGGGTCCTGCTCTGGCGCATCCGCAAGGTGTTCCAGGGATTCTCGCGCGAGTACGAGATTCTCGTATACGATGACGCAAGCACCGATGGCACGTCAGACGCCCTCAGGCCATACAGCGAAGTCCTCCCGCTTACACTCATCAAGGGAACCGAGCACAAGGGATACGCTCACGCAGTCAGCGCGCTCGCCCGTGAAGTCTCCCGAAAGACGAAATACGCCCGCCGTGATGGAATGCTCATCATGCAGGCGGATTTTACTGACCAGCCCGAGCACATCCCGGAGCTCGTTAAGCGTTTCGAAGGCGGCGTCGATATCGTGATCGCACAGAACGATGCCGGGGAATCGCCCCCCGCGGTGCGCCGCCTGTATTCAATCGCGTCGCGCGTTCTCCGGCTTTTCGTGAAAACCGGCAATGTCGCCGACCCGTTCAGGTCGTACCGCCTTATCCGCATAAGTGTCATTCGTGAACTATTGAAATCACTGGGAAACCAGCCACTGCTGGTTAGCGATGGTTGGGCCGCGGACGCGGAACTGCTGCTTCGTGCAGCAAAGTTTGCCAGGAAGATCGACACGGTTTCCCTCCCAACCCGGTACGATCTTCGCACCCGGGAGAGTCGCGTGCGTCCTTTTGCAGACGCGATGAAAATCTTTCGCTTCGGCCGTTCCGCGCGTGCTGAAGGACTGCAGATGGAGAGCAGCCCGTGATCAGCCTCAAGGGAGCGATCACTGCCCTCGCGGCATTGGCATCGGGGGTTCAGACAGGTAACACCGTGGCACCGGCTCCAATCACCGTGGCAGCGGCGACGCCAGTGCCATTCAACGTTGGCGAGCGCTTCGACTACGAAGTCCGTTTCGGTCCGCTCAAGGTTGGAACCGGCCATATGGAAGTCACCGCTCGCGAGACTATTCGCGGGCGCGATGCGTGGCATACAGCGTTCTGGGTCCACGGCGGGACATTTTTCTACAAAGTGAACGACGTCCTCGAGAGCTGGATCGACGTACAGACCTTCTCGTCACTGCGGTTCATGCAGCAGCTCGAAGAAGGATCTCAGGACCGCGAACGCAGGTTCGAGATTTATCCGGAACGCGGCTACTTCGTCGAATCCAAGACCGTGAAGGGAAAGTGGAAGGAAGGAAACCAGGAAAAGACTGTCGATAATCCGCTGGACGACGGAAGCTTCCTATTCTTCATCCGGACAATCCCGCTCAAGGTCGGTGAGAACTACACCTTCAACAGGTATTTCCGTCCCGACCGGAATCCGGTGCGCGTGCGCGTCCTAAGGAAGGAGCGCATTACTGTTCCCGCAGGAACCTTCGATGCAATCGTGCTCCAGCCGGTCATCAAGACAAAGGGAATCTTTTCAGAAAACGGACGCGCCGAGATCTGGCTTTCCGACGACGACAGGCGAATGATGTTACAGCTGAAATCCAGGCTGTCATTCGGTTCCCTCAATCTCTACCTGCAATCGTTCTACATTCCGCCGGCAAGTCAGACGGTGATCAGGTAACTCCTGCAAAGTCCCCGGTGAGCATGGCGGCTAGTAGGATTTAACTTTCGTTTCGTCCCACCGTTCTCTCAGCCGCTTCGCGGTTCCAGGCGAAAGAATCCTGATCGCGACGTAACCGATCAATCCGACCACTGCGACCTTGATCGCCAGAACTCCAAGAACGAACAGCAGTCCAATCGCCCCACCGAGTATCTTGAATACAAGGCCGATGGCGAAAAGCCCGAGCATCGCGGCCAGACCGACAAAAAATATTGTGCGCAGCATATGAAAGCTCCCTCACGGAATAGGACCTGATACTAATAAATACGGATTGGCGCGGCGATGGTTTCAGGCGGTAAGCGAGCCGACATAGCAGTCGTTGGCGCGGGCCTGATCGGACTCACCATCGCGCGTAGAATGGCCTCCGAAGGGCTCAAGGTCGTGCTGATCGGTAAGCCAACTCCTGGAGAAGCCTCCCCCGCCGCGGCAGGTATGCTGGCGCCATCGGTCGAGCGGTCCGAGGGACCGGCGCATGATTTTGCCGTCGCCAGCCGAGACCGGTTTCCGGAATTTCTCGAGGCGCTTCGCGACGAAACGGGGATCGATGTTCCGCTCAACAGGCTTGGTATCCTGCAGGTGGCCATTTCACCCGCGGGTGTTAAAGGGCTTCGGAAATCCGTTTTGCCGGGCGCGAAGTGGCTGGATGCGGCGGGGTTGCATGCACTTGAGCCTGCGCTTGCGCACGGACTGGGCGCAGTGCTCTCGCCACTCGATGGCTGCGTAGATAACACACTCCTGCTCGAAGCACTGCGGATATCGGTGACCCGGGCAGATATCAAACTCGTTAACGAACACGCTGTCTCGGTAGGGTCGGCGTTGGAACCCGCTGTTCGAACCGAGTCGGGGAATCAGTACAGCTGCGGAACTGTCGTCATCGCTGCGGGCGCGTGGTCCTCAATGATTGACGGCGCGAGGTTTGGAAAGCACGTGAAGCCGTCGAGAGGACAGATGCTTTCATATGACGCCACTCCGGTGCATCACGTGATCTATGGTCCGCGAGGATACTTGGTGCCGCGACAGCGCGGGCACACGCTTGCAGGCAGCACCATGGAAGACGTCGGGTTTGAATCAGGAACCTCGGAGGCCGGGATTTCCAGGGTGAAATCGGCCGCTGGGGAAATCTGTCCGGCGTTGGTTAGCCTCGAACCGGCACGCGCATGGGCCGGATTGCGGCCCGTGACACCCGATCTGTTGCCAATGATCGGACCGGACCCATCCAACCCGGTATTCCTGTACGCGTGCGGACATTCGCGGAACGGTGTGCTGCTTGCGCCCCTGACTGCCGAAATAGTGACCGATCTTGTTGTGGGGCGCAGAGTTGGCTTCGACTTAACGCAATTCCGCCCGGACCGGTTTCAGTATTAACTTTGGTGACTATGCCTGAAACCGAAGTGCTGTACCAGATCATGGGTCGGCACCGTGCGGAGCCCCTTCCCGAGCGCAAGCCACCCTGGTTGAAAGTCAGGGCGCCCGGCGGAGCCAACTACGTGCGGCTAAAGCATTTGATGCGGGAGCTTGATCTTCATTCGGTTTGTGAGGAAGCCCGCTGCCCCAACGTCGGGGAGTGCTGGGAACATGGAACTGCAACGTTCATGATCCTGGGCGATGTTTGCACCCGCAACTGTGCGTACTGCGCAGTGTCCCACGGGCGTCCACCGAAGTACGACGTTCAGGAACCATCGCGGGTGGGCGAGGCAATCGCGACGATGAACCTGCGGCATGCAGTGATCACTTCCGTTGATCGCGATGACTTGCCCGATTTTGGAGCGTACATTTTCGCCGAGACCATCCGGCAGATCCATGAACGCGTGCCGGACTGTTCTGTGGAAGTACTCGTTCCCGATTTTCAGGGAAACGAAGCGAGCATCACCAGCGTGCTGGAAGCACGCCCCGAGATTTACAATCACAACACCGAGACGGTGCCGCGACTGTACAAGAAGGCCCGACCCGGTGGACGCTATCCGCGCGTGCTGGACATTTTTCGCTTTGTAAAGAAAACCGCTCCCGACATTCCCACGAAAACAGGGATGATTCTCGGGATGGGTGAGACAATTGAAGAAGTGATCGCAACAATGCGCGACCTGCGCAGTGTGGATGTTGACATCCTCACACTTGGCCAATATCTGCGTCCGTCGGAAAAACACATCCGGCTGGACCGCTACTACACGCCGGACGAGTTCCGGCATCTGTACGAGGTAGGAATGGAGATGGGATTCCGGCACGTTGAGTCGGGACCACTTGTGCGTTCGAGCTACCACGCCTGGGAACAGGTTCAGGCAGCAGGAGCAGCAACGCTGTGACTACACGAGTGAAACCGGAACTGGAGCAAAGGAAGCCGGTCAAAAAAGCAACCGAAGCCGACATGCAGCTCCACAAGGAGCTTTTTCGGTCGATGATGATCCAGCGCCGCTTCGAGGAGAAGTGCGCCGAAGCTTATGCTCTCGGGAAAATTGGCGGCTTCTGCCACCTGTACATCGGACAGGAGGCAATTTCCTCGGGGACCATGTCGGTGCTCAGGCCCGATGACTATGTCATCACTGCGTATCGCGACCACGGGCAGGCGCTCGCGCGCGGGGTCACTCCGCGCGCCGTAATGTCGGAGCTGTTCGGCCGCATTGACGGATGCTCGCGCGGGAAAGGCGGCTCGATGCACATGTTCGACCGCAAGACAAACTTCCTGGGCGGTCACGGTATTGTTGGTGGACATATTCCAATAGCGACAGGCGTTGGCTTCGCAATCAAGTATCGCAAGGGCGATCAGTGCATCGTTTGCTTTTTTGGGGAAGCGGCGGTAAACATCGGTGCATTCCACGAGGCGCTGAATATGGCGTCGCTCTGGAACCTGCCCGTGATTTACGTCATCGAGAACAACCGTTACGGAATGGGAACCGCGATTTCGCGATCCACCGCAAATGAAGACGTCGTTGTTCGCGCAATGGGATATCGCATGATCGGAGAGTCCGTGGATGCGCAGGACGTATTCGCTGTGCGCGATGCAATGGGTCGCGCAGTCGAGCGAGCGCGTACGGAAAAGCGCCCGACCCTGCTTGAGATGCGCACCTACCGCTTCATGGGCCACTCTATGTCGGATGCGGTGAGCGGCACTTACCGCAGCAAGGACGAGTTGGAAGAGAACATGAAGCGGGATCCGATCCTTCTCCTGCACAACATGATGTATGAAGAGGGCGAGTTCACCGAAGGCGAGCTAAAGAAGATTGATGACGAAGCGAAGACCATTGCGCAGGACGCATGGGATTTCGCTGATGCCAGCCCCGAGCCTGCACTCGAAGAGCTATACACGGACGTTCTCGTGGACTCGGGGACCTGATGGCAGTACTCACCTATCGTGACGCGCTGAATCAGGCGCTCCGTGAAGAGCTGCAGCGCGACGAAAATGTTTTCCTTATGGGAGAGGAAGTCGCCCAGTACAACGGCGCGTACAAAGTATCCCGCGGACTCCTGGATGAATTTGGTCCCATGCGGGTTGTGGACACGCCAATCACCGAGCTGGGATTTGCCGGCATGGGTGTCGGTGCAGCGATGACCGGCCTTCGTCCGATAATTGAGTTCATGACATGGAACTTCGCGCTCCTGGCGATCGACCAGGTCGTCAATGCTGCTGCGAAGATGCTGTACATGTCCGGCGGACAGTATCCCATGCCGATGGTGTTCCGCGGGCCCAATGGAGCGGCGCTCCAGTTGTCGGCGCAGCATTCGCAGGCCTGGGAGAGCTGGATGGCCCACATTCCCGGACTCAAGGTTTGCACTCCCGGAACTCCAGCCGACGCGAAAGGTTTGCTCAAGGCCGCAATTCGGGATGACAACCCGGTCGTGTTCCTCGAGGGAGAAATGCTGTACAACACCAAGGGCGAAGTGCCTGATGGTGACATCGTCATTCCAATCGGAAAAGCTGAAGTGAAGCGTGAAGGCGAGCACTGCTCGATCATCACGCATGGCAAGATGATTCTTGTCGCACTCCAGATTGCCGATACTCTCGCCAAGGAAGGAATCAGCCTCGACGTCGTGGATCTTCGCACGGTGCGCCCAATGGACGTCGAAGCCATTGCAAAATCGGTTCAGAAAACCAATCGCGCAGTCGTTCTCGAGGAAGGCTGGGAAATCTGCGGAATGGGCTCACAGGTTGTGGACTTCATCCAGCGCGAATGCTTTGATGACCTGGATGCCCCGGTCATTCGAGTGCATCAGGCCGATGTGCCCATGCCTTATGCAAAAAATCTGGAACGTGCAGCAAAGCCCGACGCCGCAAAGGCAATCGCCGCGGTGAAAAAAGTCCTGTACCTCGAGTAACCGGAAATGGCGACCAAAGTAGTAATGGAGGCGCTCTCCCCGACGATGGAGGAAGGGCGACTGGTTAAGTGGCTTAAGAATGAAGGCGATACCGTAGCAGCCGGGGACATTCTAGCCGAAGTCGAAACCGACAAGGCAGTCATGGAGCTCGTCGCCCGTGGTGACGGCGTCATGCGCAAGCGGCTCGCCAACGAAGGCGACGCTGTACCTGTTGGAACTTTGCTCGCAGTGATCGGAACTGCGGACGAGAACATCGATGCACTTCTCGGTTCGGCGCCCGCACCGGCCGCACAGCCAGTACCGGCAGCAGTTGCACAGGTCGAGACACCCAAATCCGCTCCCGCACCTGCTGCCCCAGCATCTGCCGCGCCCACTGCACCGCCTCCACGCGCTCAGGGAGGAAGAACACGGTCTTCCCCGCTGGCTAGAAGACTTGCGACAGAGCGCGGTGTGGAGCTGAGTGGAATTCAGGGATCCGGACCTGGTGGACGCATTGTAAAGCGCGACGTCGAGACCGCAGTCACCGCTCCAAAGGCTGCTGCAGCTGCCCGTCCAGTTCGCGAGCGAAGCGATGCCGATTTCGAGGACGTGCCGCTTACTCTGATTCGCAAGACAATCGCCCGCCGTCTCGCAGAATCGATTGGTCCCGTTCCGACCTTTTACCTCACTGCCGAGTTCGACATGGGACGCGCTGCTGAAATGCGCGCTTCACTGGCCGAGATCGGTGACGAGTACAAGGCGTCCTTCAACGACATCGCCATTCGTGCTGTCGCGCTCGCCCTGAGTGAACACCCGGAAGTGAACGCCCACTGGATGGGCGACAAGATTCGCAAGTTCAATCGCGTTCACATTGGCATGGCAGTGGCAATCGAGGATGGCCTGATTACGCCCGTGATTTTTGACGCCGACCAGAAGAGCCTCCACGACATTTCTCGTGAAGCAAAGGATCTCGCTGGCAAAGCGCGCGACCGGAAGCTCACGCCCGAGCAGTACACTGGCTCGACTTTCTCGATCTCCAATCTCGGAATGTTTGGAATTGACCAGTTCACGGCGATCATCAATCCGCCGGAAGCCGGGATTCTTGCAATAGGTGCGGTCGAAGCGAAACCCGTAGTCGTGGACGGTCAGGTTGTCGTTCGTCAGCGCATGCGAATCACTATGAGCTGCGACCATCGCGCAATCGACGGCGCGACTGGCGCAAAATTCCTGCAGACCCTCCGCCGCTACATAGAGCATCCTCTCCTGCTCGTGATCTGAGAACCCATTTACGGTAACTCGATAATTCCATGGCATCATTTGACGTGATCTTCATTGGCGGTGGACCCGCGGGATATGTAGGGGCAATCCGCTCCGCGCAGCTCGGCATGTCGGTCGCCGTCATCGAGCGCGAAGCTCTCGGCGGAACCTGTGTTATCTGGGGATGCATACCGGCCAAAGCGCTCCTCGAAGCTGCATCCATGGCAACGAAAGTTCAGCACGCAGCCGATTTCGGCGTGAATGTCGGCGAAGTGAAGCTCGACTTCGGTGTCGCCATGAAGCGTTCCCGCGCAGTGAGCACACAGAACTCCAAGGGTGTCGGCTTCCTTTTCAAGAAGCACAAAATCACCCACATAGCGGGAACCGGGAAAATCACCGGCAAGAACACGGTGACCGTGAAGACGGCCGATGGCAAGGAAGAAAAACACGACGCAAAAAAAGCCGTCGTCATTTCCACAGGTTCGAGAGTAAAAGGTCTGCCGCAGGCTGGTCTTGAGCTCAACAAGACGACCGTCATCTCCTCCGACGAAGCGCTGATCCTGGAAAAGGCTCCGAAGACAATGGCGATTGTTGGCGCGGGTGCCGTCGGCTGCGAATTCGCCGACGT
>JBKJPM010000237.1:0-8204 GCA_046595175.1 Gemmatimonadaceae bacterium | reverse complement strand
CGGGGACTGCATACTCGGATAGCGACCTGGTCGCGATACCTAAAGGCCCAACCGGCGTACCTGTCGGGACGTTCGTTGAATTCGTGCGAGGCCGACTCTCTTGATGAAAGCGAGCGTTGTCCTACGCGCAGTCTGCCTCGGCATCTCAGTCGGGGCGGTTTTTTTCGCAGCCGAAAATCTCGATGCGCAAGTTGTCCCGGCTCCGGCGAGTGAAGTTCCGCTCCCAACCAAGCCGCGCACTGACAGTACAGCACCAGTCAAGAAGGACACCCTCAAGGCGCCCATTGCCATCATGAGTGGTGTGAAAATTCCGGAGATTGGTCCGGAGTACCGGTGGCGCCGAAATGAAATATTTGCGACCGGTGCGATCACACTGACTGATCTTCTCGAAAGAATCCCGGGGATAAGTATTCTGAGAAGTGGTGGGATGTTGTCGCCGCAGATGCCGCGTGTAATGGGCGGCCTCGGACGGGTAAAGATTTACCTGGATGGCGTGGAGCTCGACAATCTCGACCGAAGATCTGAATCCCTCGATCTTGCCTGGATTCCGCTCTGGAGCCTGGAAGAGGTAAGCGTGGACAGGAGCGCGGGCGAAACGCGTGTCAATCTTCGCTCGCAGTCATCTGTCAGCACGACACCCTTTACGCGAACGGACGTGTTTACCGGCGATGAAGACACCAATCTCTATCGCGGATTTTACGGAAAACGATTCGAGCGGGGCCAGGTAGTTCAGCTCGGTGCGGAGCAGACGAACACGAGTAGCGTCCGAGGTGGAGCAGGCGACAAGCTTTCTGTTATGAGCCGGCTCGGTACCGCGAATCACAAGTGGAGTCTGGACGCGTTTGCCAACCGCACGCATGGAACGCGTGACTTGCAGAAACCGCTGAGCGGTGGAATTCCAATTCCGGAGTACAACGCGACCAACACTTACGCGTATCTCCGATTCGTCGCAGGCAACGCGACCAACGGCCCGTGGGGAGCAGCAATTCTCTCACATCTGGCAATTCACGAAACCAGTCCGCGAACCGATTCCGCCCGCGCGGCACTGAACCGGATTGCCGCGGACACGGTGGACAGCGTGCGCTCTGAACGGCAGCTCCTCCTGCGGACGGGCTATACGCGGTCCAGGTGGCGTGCCACCGTTGAGGACAGAATTCGCAACATCGAGGCGAAGACTTACCACGATCTCACTGGGGGCGCGCAACTGTTTTTGGGCTCCATGACCGCCGGTGCACGACTGAAACATTCCGCGTTCGGAACGTCACGTTCAGAAGCATGGGCTCGCCTTCAGCCGTTGTCGTTCGTTGCATTCAACGCATCGGCGGCAAGGAACACTGCCCCCGGCAAAGGATCTCCTTCGTATTCTGCGACAACTCCAGACGTCAACTTTCTGCAGGCCGAAGCAGGCGTAAAGCTATTTGGCCCCTGGCTCTCGGCCGGATTGATGACTCAGGACACGCTGGTCGCCGGCGCACCCAACGTCTTTAAACAGGGTTTTGCACCAAACACCTCGGGCAAGGGAACTGCTACCTACGCAACCCTGCGCGGAACATTCCGGCGGGACTTCTCAGTCGATGTCCTTGCTCTTAAATGGGATGCAGAAGCCTTTTACCGCCCTCGCACCCAGGTTCGATCTGAGTTTCGTTTCCGCACGCAATTGCTTTCCCGTTTTCCAAAGGGCGAGTTTGAGCTCAATTCTGCGATTACGCACAGCTACAACTCGCGCACTTTCTTTCGAACGTTGTCCGCTTCATCGAGCATCGATGCGGCACAGCATGTTGACCTTCTCGTTGAAATCAGGATCCTGCGTGGGGTCGCCAGCTATCAGCTGCGCAATTTGACAGGGAATGCGTACGAAAATCTTCCCGGGTTTTTCGCCCAGCGTGCACTCAATCTTTATGGTATTCGCTGGGAGTTCTGGAATTGATGAAGTCCTTGCGGCACCATAGGATAGACCCACTCACATGATAAACAGCATGACGGGCTTTGGGTCAGCCGAAGGAAGCTCCGGCAACACCAGGATTGCGGTCGAAGTACGGAGTGTGAACCATCGTTTTTTCAACCCTTCACTCAAGCTTCCCGGGTCACTCAGCCAGCTTGAGGGCGAGCTGCGCGAGATACTGCGTACACGGATTGGCCGAGGCCACGTCACCCTGACAGTTCGTACCGAGACCGACTCCGTCGGGACTACAGGGATCAATGAGGAACGGTTTGAGCAGGCGCTCACGGCTCTCCGTGCATTGCAGGTAAAGCATGGTCTCCAGGAAAATCCGGATCTCGCCACGATACTTCGTATTCCCGGGGTGGTAGGCACGTCCAGCGAGGCGGTAGAGCTTCAGCCGGAAGAGATCCGTAAAGTTGTATTGCTGGCGGTTGACGCACTCGAAGAAATGCGCGTCTCAGAGGGGACAAAGCTCACCGTTTTTCTTCGCGAGCATCTGGATATCATCGCCGCAGCACTCGACCGGGTTGCCCGCCGAGCTCCGGCTCGGCTGTCAGAGCAGCGCACAAGGCTGCAGCGTTCGGTGCAGGAGATTCTGGGCGAAGTTTCCGCTGACGAAACCCGGGTGGCCCAGGAGATAGCGATTCTCGCTGACAAGCTGGATGTCACTGAAGAGCTCAATCGGTTCGGCGCACACCTCGAAGCATTCGGAAAGACTCTCTCCTCTCCCGACGCCGACGGGATTGGCAAGCGGCTCGGCTTCATTCTCCAGGAAATGCTGCGCGAAACAAATACTATTGGCAGCAAGGCGAATGATGCCGCCATGCTAGCGGAAATCGTGTCGGTGAAGGAGGAGCTGGAACGACTCCGTGAGCAGGTAGAGAACGTAGCGTGAAGCCTTTTCCAGTAATCCTGTCGTCACCCAGCGGGGCTGGCAAAACCAGCCTGGCGAAGAGACTGCTGGAAATTAGATCCGATACTGGCTACTCCGTCTCGTGCACCACGCGGGAGCCCCGGGCTGGAGAGGAAGAAGGTATTGACTACTACTTCCTGACACCTGAAACCTTTGAAGCGGCCCGCGCGAAGGGAGCTTTTGCCGAGTACGCAGACGTGCACGGAAACATGTACGGAACGCTCCGGAGCGAAGTGGAGCGTGTTCTCGGCTCCGGCCGATACGTTGTAATGGACATCGATGTACAGGGGGCGAAGCAACTCTCCTCCGCTTTTCCCTCGGCAGTGCTTATCTTTATACTGCCGCCATCGGCTGAGGTACTGTTGGGCCGCCTAAAGGGCCGCGGAAGTGAGGATGATGCCCGCCTCAAGCGGCGCCTGGAGTCGGCCATCAGAGAGCTTGGAGTCGTCAATGACTATCACTACGTGGTCGTGAACGACGAACTGGAGAAGGCGGCGAAAACTTTGTCGTCGATTCTGGACGGCGAGGCATCAAGTACGAAGCGTCTGGAAGGACTCAACCAGATGGTTGCTGAGATCTCGAAGGGGATTTCAAAAGAGCTGGAAATCATTTCAAAAAGGACAGCGTAATGCAGGTTTTCATTCCGAACGAAGTTGCTGAGCACGCAACAAACAAATATCTCGGCGTTCTCGTAGCCGCGAAATTTGCTCGCGTGCTGAACGAATTCCCGCGCGATCGCTCAGCGCCGGGCGAGAAGAAGCTCACCACGCGCGCGCTCGAAGAGCTCACGCAGGGTGACATCGAATACCGCGTAGTTCCGCGTCGTCGCACGGAGTAACAGTTCCGCAGCCGTATTCCGGCAGCAGAGTTCTCCTCGGTGTAACCGGGGGCATCGCCAGCTACAAGATTGTGTGGCTGGCGCGTTTGCTTACACAGGCCGGCGCTGAAGTAGATGTTGTGATGACACGGTCCGCCCAGGAGTTCGTGGGTGCCGTGACCTTCGAGGCCGTCACAGGTCGGCCCGTGCATAAGGAAATCTTCGGACCCGCACTCGCGCTGGATCATATCCGCCTGGCGCGCGAGTCAGGCGTGATATGCGTTGCGCCTGCGACTGCAGAATTCCTGGCACGGGCCGCCCATGGACATGCCGACGACCTTCTGACGGCAGTTCTGCTGGCTACCAAATCCCCCGTACTGCTGGTTCCCGCGATGAACGACGCGATGTGGATGCATCCGCAAACTCAGGCGAACACCGCTCACGTCCAGCAGTTGGGCTACTCGGTTCTCGAGCCTGCAGAGGGATCGCTCGCTGTAGGTGAAGGGAATGGGCCGGGACGAATGCAGGAGCCTGAGACAATCTTCGAGCATATTGGGAGGCTACTTCGGCGAAGCGGCCCTCTGAGTGGGAAAAGAATCGTCGTAACAGCAGGTGCCACACGGGAAGCGGTTGATCCGGTTCGGTTCATTTCAAATCACAGCTCGGGCAAGATGGGAGTTGCGATCGCAAAAGCGGCATGGAGTCGTGGAGCGGATGTGAGACTAATCTGCGGTCACGTAGATGTTGCAATTCCAGCCCAGATCGATTTCCGGAAGACCGAGAGCACCCAGGACATGGCCGATGCTGTAAGCGAAGAGATTGCGGCGGCTGACGTGCTCATCATGGCCGCAGCTCCGGCAGATTTCCGCCCAACAAAAAAGGCTGAGCACAAAATCAAGAAGGGCGGAGCGTCGCCCAGGCTTGCCCTCGAGGCGACGCCCGACATTTTGACGGTGACAAGGAGTTCGCGGAAGAAAGGCGCAGTAATCGTGGGATTTGCGCTGGAGACCGATGATGCAATTGAGCACGGCACTGCCAAGCTCTCGTCCAAGGATCTCGATCTCATCGTCGTCAATAACGCGCTCGAGGAAGGCGCCGGATTTGGAGTTGATACCAACCGGGTGAGCTTCCTTAGTCGGGGTGGGCAGCGCGAAGATTTGGCGCTCATGAGCAAGGTTGATGTTGCGGAGCAGTTACTGGATCGCGTCGAAGGAATCTTGAATGGACGCTAGGGAGCAGCTCCGGAAATATCTGGAGCAGCAGCTGGAAGTTGGTGAGACTGAGCTGCAGCTCGAATCAATTCCGGCGGCCGAAGTGTTGAAGAATCTTTCCTCCGGCAGCCGCGTGAGGAAAACCGTGATCCCTGCTGAACCGGTGAAGTCATTGCGCGAGACCGCACCTGAATCCGCAAACTGGAGAGAGACACTGAAACCGGCCCCCGTTAATAAGCGATACGAATTTCCTCGTCCTGTCGACCTGGAGGAGGTGCCGGCGCAGGCGGTCAGCGAGTCAGGCTTTGACCATGGACTTGTTGTAGGGTCCCGGCGTTCAGAGCTTTTCGATGAGGTGGTGGGGAATCTCCAGACCCTTGAGGATGTCGCGAAAAAGGTGGCCGGCTGTGAGCGATGCCCCCTGTACGCTACTGCGACAAATCCGGTTCCCGGCGAAGGAAATCCGAGGGCACAACTGATAGTGGTGGGAGAAGCGCCGGGCGAAAAGGAAGATTCTTCAGGTCGCCCTTTTGTGGGTCAGTCCGGGGAGCTGCTCACAAAGATTCTTGCGGCAATTGACCTCCAGCGCCAGGATGTATTCATCTGCAACGTGCTCAAGCACAGACCGCCCGGAAACCGGAATCCGCGCCCTGACGAAGTTGAGGCGTGCAGCCCCTACCTGATCAAGCAGCTGGAGATAATCCAGCCCAAGGTTATCGTCGCTTTCGGGACCTTTGCGGCTCAGACGCTGCTGGACACTAAAACGCCGATTGGAAAGCTGAGAGGCTTAGTTCACCGTTACCACGGAACGCCTCTCATCGTAACTTACCATCCCGCCGCACTGCTTCGGAATCCGGCGTGGAAACGCCCAACGTGGGATGATGTCAAGCTCGCCCGTAGAATACTCGATAGCCCCACAAGGGCGTGATCCTTACTCAGATCGCAAACCGCCTTACTCCGAAGATGCGGAACAGGCGGTAATATCCGCCGTGCTCCTCGACGTGGATGCGTTTTCGCGCGCATCTGAATTCGTTGACGACACGATGTTTTATCGCGAAGGCCACCGCCGGATCTGGCGGGCAATTGCGACAATCTCCGGCCGCGGCGGTGTGATTGACCCGCTTACGCTCTCGGAGGAGCTCAGCTCCAGGAACGAGCTCGAGGCCAGCGGCGGAAAGGACTACATCGGATTCCTGATGGATGCGGTACCAACCGCCGCCAACGTCGGATTCCATGCGCGGATCATCAAGGAGAAGGCAAAGCGGCGCCGCCTCATCGAAGTGTCAACGCAGAACATTACGGATGCCTATGAGTCAGCTACTCCATCGGACGACCTGCTCGACATTGCTGAAAATAGGATCTTCGAGGTCAACAAGGCCCGCTCGGGAGCCGGTTTCATCCGGATCAAGGAGCTGCTCTGGAAGACGATGGAGACCATCGATGCGCGCAACCAGGCCGGCGAATCGATTACAGGCGTCTCAAGTGGATTCAAGGATCTCGACGAGCTGACGACAGGTTTCCAGAAATCCGACCTTGTCATCATTGCCGCCAGACCATCAATGGGAAAAACAGCATTCGTTCTAAACATCACGCAAAACGCGGCACTCGACCACAACACGCCCGTTGCTTTCTTCTCGCTTGAAATGAGCAAGGATCAACTCGTCCAGCGGCTGCTCACATCAGAGGCTCGAGTTGACGCGCAGCGACTTCGCAAAGGACGTCTGCAGGACGAAGACTTTGTGCGCCTTGGTCGCGCCGCGGGACTTCTGAGCCATGCGCCCATCTGGATTGACGACACGCCCGGACTCACTCTACTCGAAATGCGTGCCAAGTCACGCCGTCTCGTAAAAGATGAGGGAATCAGCATGATCGTGGTCGATTATCTCCAGCTGATGCAGGGCCCGGGAGAAATGGAAAACCGTCAACAGGAAATCAGCTACATCTCGCGGTCGCTCAAGGGCCTTGCTCGTGAGCTAAATGTTCCAGTCGTTGCGCTCTCGCAACTCTCACGAGCACCGGAGCAACGGACCGGTGAAAACAAGCGCCCACAACTTTCCGACTTGCGTGAATCCGGAGCGATCGAACAGGACGCTGACGTTGTCATGTTCATCTATCGTCCCGAAGTTTATGAGCAGGGAACCACCGACAAGGACGGTAACTCGCTTGAAGGCCGCGCCGAGATAATCATCGGGAAGCAGAGAAACGGCCCAATCGGGAAAGTGGATCTTTACTTCAACAAAGCGTTTACTCGCTTCGAGAGCTACTCACCGCGCCTGGCTCAGTGAGCCCGAAAGCCCGCACCATCTATCGCTGCACTAACTGCGGCGCCGATCATCCCAAGTGGGCAGGGCGGTGTGATGTCTGCGGCGAATGGAATTCCCTCGTCGAGGAGATGGCCTCCGCACCGGTCAAAAGCGGCGGCGGATCCAGCAGAAGAATCTCGGGCTCCAAATCTCTCGCGCACGGCGGGGCTATCGCGCCCACACCAGCGCTTCGCGATGTACATGGCTCCGAAGACAAACGCTGGAAGACAGGGATCCCTGAGCTCGACTTCGTCCTCGGCGGCGGTCTAGTGCCTGGATCAATGGTGCTGGTCGGCGGTGAACCGGGCATTGGAAAATCCACGCTGCTGCTCCAGGTAGCCGCGCGCATTCGCCAGTCCGGACGAAGAACTCTTTATGTCTCCGGCGAGGAATCGCCGCTCCAGGTAAAACTCCGCGCAAATAGACTGGATGAGGATTCCAGTGACGTAGAACTGCTGAGCGAAACTGTTCTCGAGACCATCCTGGCAACCGCGGGACAGAACAAGCCTGAGCTAATGATTGTCGATTCCATCCAGACGGTATTCACGGCCGATCTCGAAGGTGCTCCCGGAAATGTCGGCCAGGTCCGCGAGTGCGCCGCCCGCCTCATGCGCTACGCAAAGGAAACGGGAACGACAATCATAGTGGTTGGTCACGTCACGAAAGGCGGCGGAATCGCAGGCCCAAAGACGCTCGAGCACATTGTAGACACGGTTCTGTATTTCGAGGGCGAGGGAATGCTGGACAATCGCATCCTGCGCGCGACGAAAAACCGGTTCGGGAGCGTGGACGAAATAGGCGTCTTCAAAATGTCCTCCGCCGGCCTCACGGCCGTAGCAAATCCATCCGAGCTATTCATGGGTGACAGATCGGGCAATGCATCGGGGAGCGCTGTCACCGCGCTGATGGAGGGAAGCAGGCCTTTGCTGATTGAAATTCAGGGACTGGCTGCGAAGGCAGGATTTGGAACGCCGCAGCGAGTAGCAACGGGGTTCGATCAGCGCCGGCTTGCACTGCT
>JBKJPM010000219.1:0-8528 GCA_046595175.1 Gemmatimonadaceae bacterium | reverse complement strand
TGCGCCATGTCCCACTCTTCCTGCGTCTCGAATGTCGCAAGTGTATTCTCGACTCTGCGCGCCACTCCCTTCTCCACCATCTTCTCGGCTTCGCTTTTCAGCTCCTCGCCACCCTCGAGAGCAAATGAACGCAGTGAGTAAATCACCTCACGCTGCTGATTCATTACATCATCGTACTCGAGCAGCCGTTTTCTGGACTGGAAGTTCTGCAGCTCGACGCGCTTCTGCGCCTGCTCAATGGAGCGCGTGATCAGCGGATGCGTGAGCATCTCGCCCTCCTGCGCGCCCATGCGGTCCATCAGCTTGGCAATTCTCTCCGACCCGAACAGTCGCATAAGATCGTCTTCCAGCGACAAAAAGAACTGGGATGCACCAGGATCGCCCTGACGTCCAGCGCGTCCGCGCAGCTGTCTGTCGATGCGGCGCGACTCGTGCCGCTCTGAACCAAGAATGTGCAGACCGCCCATTTCGTCTACATCAACTTCATTGTTGTCGGCGTCCTTCACCTTCGATGGACGAGACTCGGTCACTCCAGGTCCAAGCTTGATGTCAGTTCCACGGCCGGCCATGTTGGTCGCGATAGTCACCGTACCCGGCTGACCCGCCTCAGCGACAATCTCGGCTTCCCGCTGATGGTATTTGGCGTTGAGAACATTGTGCGGAATGCCAGCGCGCTTGAACATGCGTGACAGCGTTTCGGAAACGTCTACACTGACGGTACCAACCAGCACAGGATACCCGAGCTTGTGCAGCCGCTCGGTCTCCTCCAGAATCGCGTTGTACTTCTCACGCCGTGTCTTATAGACGAGATCCTGGCGGTCATCGCGGATGATGTCGCGGTTCGCCGGAATTACGGCAACGCCGAGCCCATAGATCTGGTGGAATTCTGATTCCTCCGTCTCCGCAGTACCTGTCATTCCCGCCAGTTTCTGATACATCCGGAAATAATTCTGAATGGTGATGGTCGCCATCGTCTGCGTCTCACCCTTCACCTGCACTCCCTCCTTCGCTTCAACAGCCTGGTGCAGTCCTTCTGACCAGCGCCGTCCAGGCATCGTGCGCCCGGTGAACTCATCGACGATCAGCACCTGGCCTTCCTGCACCACATAGTTCACGTCGCGCTCGTACAGCGCATGTGCGCGGAGCAGCTGGTGAACGATGTTCAGGCGCTCGCTCTTCCCCGCGTAGTCGCGATTCAGAACATTGCGTTGTTCGATTCGTTCTTCGGGAGTGAGATCCGGATCGTGGTCGATGCGATGCACTTCCTGCGAAAGGTCGGGAAGCACGAATGCATCCTTGTCGGTAGGCGACATGAACTCCACGCCCTTGTCGCTCAAGTGAACCGTGTGACCCTTCTCGTCCAGCACGTACAGCAGCTCTTCCTCGAGATCACGGAACTCCTGCTTGTTTGCAGGGAGTTTCCGGTCGGCGATCGCTGCAAGTTCCTGTTTCTGGACGAGCTGCTTGACGCCCGATTCCTGGAACAGTTTCAGCAGCTTCTTGTTCTTGGGTCCGCCCAGCTGAGCCTGATAAAGCTTGAGGGCCGCGGTGGACTCATCTTCAGCTTCCAGCGCGCGCTCTCCGTCCGCGACTAACAGGTTGACCATGTCACTCTGCCTGCGCACCAGACGCGCAACCGCAGCGTTGTGCTGCGCATACTCCGCATCAGTCTCATTCCCCACGGGTCCGGAGATGATAAGCGGCGTGCGTGCTTCATCGATCAGGACGGAGTCAACTTCGTCCACGATGGCAAAGAAGTGCGGACGCTGAACTCGCTGATCCAGCGAGATGACCATGTTGTCGCGCAGGTAATCAAACCCGAACTCGTTGTTTGTACCGTACGTGATGTCGCACTCGTATGCGGCGCGGCGCATCTGAGTGCCCGGCTCGGTGTTGTCAATGCAGCCAACAGTGAGCCCGAGGTAACGGTAAACGTGGCCCATCCACTCCGAGTCACGCCGCGCGAGATACGAGTTCACCGTTACGAGATGCGATCCCTTTCCGGGCAGCGCATTCAGGTAGAGCGGAAGCGTGGCAACCAGGGTCTTTCCTTCACCAGTTGCCATCTCGGCGATGCGCCCCGTGTGCAGCTGGTATCCACCCATTAGCTGCACGTCGTAGTGAACCATGTTCCATTCCATCTCATGTCCGGTCACGGACACCTTTGATCCAAGCAGACGGCGTGCTGCCTCTCGCACAGTAGCGAATGCTTCTGGCAGAATGTCCTCAAGGACCTCGGCGATCGCTTCGCGCAGCTCCAGCTCGACTCCGCCGGATCCATCCAGACCGCTGAGCTCGGTATCGATCGCTTCCCGGGCTTCCTTTTCGCCGGTGACTTTTTTCTGTTCCTTCAGCTCGGCAATGCGGGCTTCGAGCTCACCGGTAGCCTCACGGATCTGCTCGCGGAACTTTGCAGTCTGCGCGCGCAGCTCCTCTTCGGAGACGCTTTGCAGGCGCTCGTAATGCTCATTTACCTCGTCAACAACTGGCTGGATGCGCTTCCGCTCGCGCTCGTGCCGCGAGCCAAACACTCCAGTTAAAAGACCCTTCAGCATTGCCTTATTCCTGCGAAGCGCTTGTCGGCGCGTAAAGATTGTTTTTCTCGATGTACTTGAGGACCCCATCCCGAACAAAGCCGGAAATAGACTTCCCTTCCTTTATTCTCCCCCGAATCTCCGACGACGACACATCGATTCGACGGCTTGCTGCAACCACAACTCCTTCGCCCTTTCCTGAACCTTCGCCACGTTCCAGTAGCGCGATGGTGCACAGAGCCCGGATCCTTTCGGGATTCTTCCACTTTCCAAGCGATTCGAAACTGTCCCGCCCCAGAAGCAGGAAAAGCTCTGCTGCGGGATTTCCCGCCGAGTAGGCTTCGAGCGTATCCACTGTGAAAGATAAACCTGGGCGCTTCAATTCAGTCTCGTCGACCACGACCACTTCGTCCCCCGCAAACGCGATTTTCGCCATTTCCAGCCGGTGCGCCGCCGATGCCCCGTCCGCCCTGTCCGCCTTGAGCGGCTGGATACCAACTGGGACTATGAACAGGCGGTCCAGCCCCAAGGTTTCAATTGCGTCGCGAGCCAGCACACGGTGTCCGATGTGCGGAGGATCAAAGCTCCCACCATAGATCCCTATGCGCACCGATGCCTAGGACTTTGCCTGCACGTTCCCGCATGCCGCGCGAACTTCGCGATCGCTGGGATACTTCGCCCGCATTGACGTGCAAAGCTCGTTGGCGTCGTCGGTGTACCGGATTGAGCGATAAGCCTCGAGAAGCCGAAGGCTCGCATCGCGGGCCTTCGGGGCGTCGGCGTGCAGCCGGAGGACGTCCTTGAAATAGATAATCGCCGAGTCGTAGGCCTTTCTCTTCAGGTAGTGATACCCCGTGTTGTAATCCTTTTCGGCAAACCACTGGTCCAGCTTTGCCATCTGCTTGGTGGCGCGCGGGACGAGTGGAGACTGCGGATACAGGGCGAGCAGCAGCCGGTAGGAATTGATTGCGTTGTCGCCGTACTGGGCGTCCAGGTCCGGCTTTCGCCACATCTCCTCATACGCAACGCCCGACTCGTAGACCGCATCGTCCGCTAATGAATCCTGCGGGAAAGATTCGCTCACGCGTGTAAAGCTGGTCGCAGCGAGCAAATGGTCACCCATGCGCGCCTGCGCCTTGCCCAGGTAGTAGTACGAGACGGGAAGCCTCGGATCGCGCGGATCGAGATCATGCGTGAGGCGTTCGAACGCCTTCGTCGCATTGTCCCAGTTATGCGCCTTGTACTCTTTCATGGCCCCGGCGTACAGGGAGTCCATCGTCGTGAACTGCGAAGCGTAAAATCCGTGACTGCATGAAATGCTCACGAACATCACGAGGGCGTACAAAGCGTAGCGTTTGGTCATCGGCCTATTTACCCTGCTGCGGCGGCTCATGTTCATACTGAGGGACGCCCGATCGAGAAGTATTGAATTCCGAGCTCTTTCATCTGCTCGGGATCGTAGAGGTTGCGTCCGTCAATAATTACCGGGCGCTTGAGCGCAGAACGCACACGGACAAAGTCCGGATGCCTGTATTCGTTCCAGTCTGTAACCACAACAAGTGCATCCGCGCCAACGAGCGCGTCATAATTGGTCTCGGCATACTCGATACGGTCACCAACGCTATGGCGGGCTTCGCCCATAGCGGCCGGATCATGAGCGCAGATAGACGCGCCCTCCTTCAGTAGCTCCTCGATCAGCGTAAGAGATGGCGCTTCCCGCATGTCATCAGTTCTCGGCTTGAACGCCAGACCCCAGATGGCGATGCGCGCTCCCTTCAGCTTGTTGTCCAGCGCCGCGCGCAGCTTCTTGCCAAGAAGCTGCTTCTGGCGTTCGTTCACTGAATCCACTGCGCTCAATACGTCCAGAGGGAGGCCGCTGTCATCGGCCGTTCGGATCAGGGCTTTTACGTCCTTTGGAAAACAGGATCCGCCGTATCCGGGTCCCGGGAACAGGAAGCTCGATCCAATCCTCGAATCACTGCCAATTCCCTTGCGCACGAAGTCGACATTTGCGCCGACCTTCTCGCACAGGTTCGCAATTTCATTCATGAAGGAAATACGCGTAGCAAGCATCCCATTGGCAGCGTACTTCGTCATCTCCGCGGATCGAATGTCCATCAGAATGATTGGATTTCCTGTGCGCACAAAGGGCGAGTACAGCTCGGACATCACACGGCGCGCCTGCTGGCTGTCTACGCCAAGGACCACACGGTCGGGCTTCATGAAGTCATCCACTGCAGCACCTTCCTTCAGGAACTCCGGGTTGCT
The DNA here is from genome assembly GCA_046595175.1 of Gemmatimonadaceae bacterium. Taxonomy (GTDB): domain Bacteria; phylum Gemmatimonadota; class Gemmatimonadetes; order Gemmatimonadales; family Gemmatimonadaceae; genus UBA4720. The sequence goes on along the minus strand of JBKJPM010000219.1, from coordinate 3,726 downwards.
GCACATGTGGAACGGGTGCCTCGCATGCTTGCCGATTTCCGACGCAACCTTGGACGCAGTGCCAACAGGGACAGTGGACTTGGTCACGACAACCATCTCACGCTGGATGTTCTTGCCGATCGCTTCCGCAACCTTGAGCACGTGCTTCAAATCCGCCGAGCCGTCTTCACCTGGCGGCGTTCCGACGGCAATGAAGACCACGTCGGACTGACCGATCGCGTCGCCAACATCGGTGGTGAACTGAAGTCTCCCCTGCTCCTGGTTGCGTTCCACCAGTCCTTCCAGGCCCGGCTCGTAAATCGGGAGAATGTTCTTCTTCAGGCCTTCGATCTTTTTTGAGTCTATATCTGCGCAGACCACGTCATTCCCGGTCTCGGCCAGGCAAGCCCCAACGACCAGGCCGACGTATCCCGATCCGATTACGGAAATCTTCATTACTCGCTCCTCAGGAAACTAGAGCGAGCGAGGGCGATCCAGACGACAGCGAGACAACTCGGCCGCGCGGATTGGAAAGCCCAGCGGTCGCGTTGCGCGTGTCCACAATGATCGAAGCGAGGTCAACGACGCGGCGATAGTCAACGGAGTCATGATCAGTCACGATCACAACCGCATCTGCGCGCTGCAGTTCGTCGTCGGTCAGCTCGACGCTGCTGTGCTCGTGACCATCCTCTCGGAAAACAGCCACGTGCGGATCATGATACACGACGTGGGCGCCCTGGTCTTCCAGGAGCCGGATAACATCCAGCGCCGGACTCTCCCGCATGTCGTCGATATTCTTCTTGTAGGCGACGCCAAGCACGAGGATACGGCTGCCATTGACGGCTTTCTTTTCTTCGTTGAGCGCGGTCGCAACTTTGCGCGCGACGATAGCCGGCATTTCGCTGTTGATCTCGCTGGCGAGATCAATGAATCGCGTCTTGTAGTTCAGCGTCCGCATCTTCCACGCGAGATAATGCGGGTCGAGCGGAATGCAGTGTCCACCGATTCCGGGGCCGGGTGTGAACTTCATGAACCCGAACGGCTTGGTAGCTGCTGCGTCGATGACTTCCCAGACATTCACGCCCAGTTTGTCACATACAATCGCCATCTCGTTGACCAGCCCGATATTCACGCTGCGGAAGGTGTTCTCCAGCAACTTGACCAACTCCGCCGTTTCCGTGCTGTTTACCGGAACGATCGTGTCTATGCAGGACGCGTAAAGAGCGGTGGCAAGCTCGGTGCAGGCCGGCGTAATCCCGCCGACGACCTTGGGCGTGTTCCTGGTATTCCACTTTGGATTGCCCGGATCCACGCGCTCGGGGCTGAATGCGAGAAAAACATCATCGCCAATTGTGAAGCCTGAGGCTTCCAGCTTGGGCTGCATCAGCTCGCGTGTGGTTCCCGGATAAGTCGTGCTCTCGAGTACGACGAGCAGACCCTTGTGCGCGGTGCGCGCAATCGCGTCCGCCGCGGCAAGGACATAGCTCATGTCCGGATCGCGGGTCTTGGCAAGAGGCGTCGGAACTGCGACGGAAATCGCATCACAGTCGCCTAGCTTGCTCTCTTCAGCGGTTGCAACGAAGTGCCCGGACTTCACAAACTTCGCGAGGTCGGATGTCTTTACATCCATGATATGCGACTGGCCTGACATGAGCTGCTTCGTAACGCGCTCATTCACGTCATAGCCAATGACCTTGAATCCGGCGCGTGCAAATTCCAGCGCCAGCGGCAGTCCCACATAGCCCAGACCGACCACTCCGATCCGGGCTTCGCGATTTTCGATCTTCTTGAGAAGCTGTTGTCTCGTATCCATGTATGCTCAGCGAACCCGCTGCTTAGTGTCGGTAAAAATCGCGCACTGCATCAACGACTTCGTCCTGCTGCACGCGTGTAAGCTCTGGATAAACCGGGAGTGAAATCACTTCTTCTGCCGCCTTTTCGCTCTCGGGGAAAGCGCCCTTCATGTAGCCGAGATATTCGAAGCATGGCTGCAGGTGCAGCGGAACCGGATAGTAGATCGCCGATCCAATCCCCTTTGCCTTCAGGTGATCCTGAAGTTTGTCACGCTTTTCAGCTCGAAGGGTGTACTGGTTGTAAATGGACACGTTCCGTTTATCGATCGCGGGAGTGCGCACCCCTCCAAGGTCAGCGAAGGCATCGTCGTAGTACCGGGCATGCTCACGACGGGCTGCACTCCAGCTTTCCAGGTGCGGAAGCTTGGCCGACAACACAACGGCCTGAATTGCATCCAGCCGGCTGTTGTAGCCCACCATCTCGTGATGATATGTCTTGAGTCCTCCATGCACGCGAAGTTTGCGGAGGCGGAGTGCAATCTCGTCATCCTGCGTGACGATCATTCCGCCATCACCGTACCCGCCAAGATTCTTGGATGGAAAGAAACTGAATGTCCCGATTGTAGCCCGCTCGCCAGCTTTTGCCTTGCCGCCCGCATCACGGCTAGCGCCAATTGACTGCGCGGCGTCCTCGAGCACGGGAAGGTTTAGCCGTCCAAACTCCTCCAGCTCCGCCATCTGCCCGAAAAGGTCTACTGGAATGACAGCCTTAGCCTTACTCGTCTTCACTGCCCCAGCAGCGTCCGCATTCAGGTTGAAGCTGGAGGGATCGATGTCCGCGAAAACGGGACGGGCACCCACGTTGTGGATCGCTCCGGCGGTCGCAAAGAAGGTAAATGGCGTAGTGATTACTTCGTCGCCAGCGCCAACACCAAGCGCCCGAAGGGACAGAAGAATGGCATCGGTGCCGTTGGCGCAGCCGATTGCGTGCTTCGTATTCGACAGCTCAGCTACTTCGCGTTCAAGGCGCTCAACAGGGTCACCCAGAATGAACGTTTGGTCGTCGACGACGCGCATCATTGCCGAAACAACTTCGTCCCGGATTGTGGCGTGTTGAGCTTTGAGATCTAGTAGGGGAACTGGCATCTATAGTAGTAGGGACACAGCCTTGAATAATGCCTGTTTTTGGAGGCTAAATCAATGCGTGGCGCGGAGATAAACCCTCTCCGTTGATCTGCCAGGGCCGGGCGCCTTTTGCTTGACTTGGAGGTGACAGCGGACAATCGCGTCTTCATAATCGGACTGCTCTGGAACACTTCGAGCCGATAGGACTCAGGAATACAGTGGGGTGCTGAGATAGCGGAGACCTGAATCCACCGCGAGCGTGACGACTGTAGCGCCGGCACCAAGTTTTTCTGCAACGCGAATGGCTGCAATGACATTTGCACCTGTAGACGCTCCCGCGAAGATTCCCTCTTCCCGAGCGAGCCTTCGCGCCATCACACCTGCATCGGCGCTCGACACGCACTGAATTTCGTCTACAAGCGCGGGATTCCAGAGCGGTACCACAAAACCCAGTCCGACTCCTTCGATGCGATGCGCCCCCGAGGGGCCGCCACTTAGCACGGCCGATTCAGCTGGTTCAATCGCCACTATGCGGATGCTTCGCTTCTTTTTCCAGAGCGCCTCCGCGACACCGTGAATAGAGTGCGCCGTTCCGACGCAGTGCACGAATGCGTCGATCTTCCCGTCGGTCTGCGCCCACAGCTCTTCGCCGATGGCGTGATACCCCTTAACCGCATCATGATTCCGAAGCTGATCCGAGTACCAGTGATTCGGGCGTTTGCTGATGTCCGCCGCTACGCTGATCATCTCCTTGATGAGCTTTTCAGTGATTCCAATGCCACCGCTCTGCACGTCGGTAATCCTCGCGCCGAATGCGAGCATGGTCTTT
>JBKJPM010000203.1:0-9386 GCA_046595175.1 Gemmatimonadaceae bacterium | reverse complement strand
CACACGATCCTGCGTAGCGTGATCGATTCCCCGGCCAATGACATCTGCGGCTCCCTCGGCGCCGTGGAGCGGAAGCACGTTCAGGTACGCAACGTTTGCAAGAATGTAGAGAAGCGTGACCAGCCCGGTTCCTAACAGCAGCGCACGCGGAAGATTCCGCTGCGGGTTTTTTACTTCGGCGGCGGCAAACGTGACGTTGTTCCACGCGTCACTGGAGAAAAGGGATCCGACCAGCGCGGATCCAAAGACCACCACGAACACGCCAGTGAAATCAACCGGACCTTTGAAGCTGCCGGGCGAGAAGTTGGCAGCGATAGCGGTCGCATTGCGACCAATTGTAAGACCGAGAAGGATCAACAGTGCAAGCGCGCCAGTCTTGACGACCGTGAGAGTCGTCTGGACCAGCTTCCCTTCCCGCACGCCTCGCAGGTTGATCCATGTCAGTATCCAGACTGTGATCAGCGCAATCAACCGCTGGGGAGAGAGGCCGAGCTCGATCGGCCCGCTCCAGGTTGTAACCGTGTACTGCGGAAACCAACCGTATCGGACAGGAGATACTGCCGGCCAGAGCTGGCCAAGATACTTGCCGAAAGCAACTGCAACGGCCGCAATCGTTCCGGTCTGAATTACGACGAAAAGAGTCCAGCCATACAGGAAACCCATGAGCTGACCCATGGACTCCCGGAGGAAAACGTATTGTCCGCCAGCCTTGGGATACATGGCTGCGAGCTCGCCGTAGGAGAGCGCGCCGAGGATGGTGACGACGCCAGCGACTACCCACGCCATCAGGAGCCAGAATGGCGACCCCACCGTGCGGCCGATGTCCGCCGAAACAATGAAGATTCCCGAACCGATCATCGAGCCGGCGACCAGCATTGTCGCGTCGGTGAGGGTTAACGCTTTGACAAATTCGCGATCTGGCGCAGCCTCTTTTCGGCTCGTCTCGTTTGCCATGCTGATTTTGTTGGGGGATGTCGGTAAAACCGAAAAAGTTGCTTCAGTTTGCAGGGCAGAATGTAAGCATTCAGGGTCTTCTTGGCCACCCTAGCCTATATAGTAGTGAAAAGCCGGCTAATATCACCCGGCGCTCGCCTCGATGGAAGGTCGCTCGGTTTAACATCTCTAACGGCGACAGGGAGAGAAGGAGCGAGGGATGGGGGCGGAGAACTGCCACTTCAGGGGTAACAACTTTGAGAGTCCGGGGCGCGTTCCTATGAACGTCGTTCAATCAAGACAACTCCGCCGGTATCCTCGCTCCTTCGCTCCCTGTCGCTAGGAACGCGCCTTTCATCGTGCCGACCATAGGCATGATGTTGTCGCCAGATGCTTTTGATTTATCGCTCATTAGCTCAGCCATTGTCGTTGTCGCCGTAAAAAATGCTGACTGGAAAGGATACGCGGAAGACGGTTTGACCTACCTTATTTCTTTGCGACAACCAACCGATAGCCAATATCGAGCGCAGCCACGCGGAGCAGGTCTGCATGTCGCGATGTCCAGTCGCCCGATTCGATGTCACGCTGAAGCCGCGCGATTCCATCCTTGACGCCGGAGATCATCCGGAAGGAGGATATTCCACTTCGAATTTTCTCGAGCAGGTACATCTCCGGCCTTTGCCAGTAGGCGCCCAGAAATCCATCGGAACAGTCGGCTGCAATCGGCAGGGCAGAAACCTCGATCGGCCCGAGCGCATTCTCAATCAGATCCATGCTCGGGAACAGACGACGATCCAGTTCGAGTATCTCGGGAAAATATTCTGTCATCATCCAGAATCCGTCCGAGCCTGGATCCCAGGTGAAGATTACTACTCGGTCACGCGCCACCCGGCGGCACTCCTTAAGACCTCGTTCCCTGTCTGACCAATGATGCACAGTGAGCGTTGCGAGCACGGCGTCGAACGAGTTATCGGACAGCGGAAGATATTCGGACTTGCCCAGAATCACCGGTGCTGCATTTGCTGCACGCTGGCCTGCCATAACCCAGGACGGTTCGACCGCGACCACTGACCGGTCGCTGGGCTCATACGACCCAGTCCCTGCTCCCACATTCAGAACCGTTCGCGCATTTCCCAGCGCATTCATGATCGCGCGCGCAATCCGTGAATCCGGATGACGCGCATTTGCGTATTGGCCACCAATCGTGTCGTAAAGAATTGCCATAAACCAATATGGCAGAGACTTTAGTTGATATTTAAGGGTCGTTGGTGAATTTTCAGTCGAAGGTTTGGCCCGAGCGCAAAGTAGGATAGTCCTTAGGATTGAATGAATCAGCGAAACACAAACCGCACACCCAATGGCCGCGGCCACAAATAAGGGAAATTCAGAAAATGCGATTCATGGTGATAGTGAAGGCCACAAAGGATTCCGAGGCCGGGGTGATGCCTAGCGCGGAATTGCTTACGGCCATGGGTAACTTCAATGAAGAGCTCGTGAAGGCTGGAGTTATGCTCGCAGGCGAAGGCCTTCATCCCAGTTCAAAGGGCGCGCGAATCCGCTTCTCCGGTGACAAGCGAGTAGTCATCGACGGACCGTTTAGCGAAACCGAGCATTTGGTTGCCGGATTCTGGCTGATCCAGGTGAAGTCCAGGGAAGAAGCGATCGAGTGGATGAAGCGATGCCCCAATCCCATGCCGGGGACAGAAGCGGAAATCGAAATCCGCCAGGTCTTCGAGGCCGAGGATTTTGGCGCGGAGTTCACGCCCGAGGCACGCGAGCAGGAAGAAAGGCTCCGCGCTCAGGTGTCCAAGTCCTCCTCGCACTAGGAGCGGGCATGCAGGTAAACGCATACCTCAACTTCGCCGGCAACTGCCGCCAGGCGTTCGAATTCTACGAGCGTTGTACGGGAGGAAAAATCGTCATCATGCAATCGCACCGTGACTCACCAATGGCCTCTCAGACGGAGCCGGAATGGCTGGATAAGATCATCCATACACGAATGGTCATCGGCGAAACGGTTCTCATGGGTTCCGACTATCCGCCGAAGTTCAAACAGTCGCCCCAGGGTTTTTCAGTTTCGTTACAGGTGGACACGCCGGACGCGGCGGACAGGATCTTCAGCTTGCTCGCTGAGAATGGACAAGTGAGAATGCCCATTCAACAGACTTTCTGGGCTGCGCGTTTCGGAATGCTTGTAGACCAGTTCGACATTCCGTGGATGGTTAACTGCGATTTGCCAGGCTGATCACGCGCCGGGCCAAACTACGACAGCTATGGAGCGTCGAAAAATTCGACGATGCCCGTCTCGAGGGAATACTCTGCGCCCAGGACGACCAGCCCGTCATCCCTGATCAGCTGCTCCAGAACTTCCGATCCATGCCGCAAATGATCTACGGACGCGCGAATATTTGCGCGCACGGCCGCACTCACAAGCGCATCCGAGTTCGTGTTACCGTGCAGCGACACTAGATCAGCGATCGCTGGTCGCACCCGATCCACGATCGCGCGCAGGTTCGGCGACTGCTTCTCCGTTGGCTGTCGCATTTCCTCGAGCGTCGCCAGGATAGCGCCGCACTGCGTATGACCAAGCACTACGACCAATCGCGTACGAAATCGCTCCGCAGCAAACTCGACGCTGCCGACCTGGGAGGGCGCAACTATGTTGCCGGCAACACGTATAACAAAGAGATCCCCAAGCCCCTGGTCGAACACGATTTCGGCAGGCACCCGCGAATCCGAGCAGCCGAGAATAATCGCGAACGGCTCCTGACGCTCGGCAACTTGAGCGCGACGCGTGTGAGTCAGGAACAGCTCTGAGTCGCGCGCGCTTGCGGCGAAGCGCGCATTCCCCTCGCGCAGTCTCGACAGAGCTTCGCTTCCGGGCATTGAAGTCAGGGGCCGCTCGGTGGGGATTTCGCCTTCCCCTGCGCTAACAGCGGTAAAGGGGCAGGCGAAAGCCCCGAAACAAGGAGCAAAACGACGGTTCGCATTTTCATGGTAGCGGGGTTGGAGGCTGCGACTCGGCAACAACAGAGACAATATAGAAGAATCCCACTCTGACGGAAATTAAGTGAGGCCAAGGCTGAGGGACCGGCGCGAGATACATTACCCACCAACTGTGACTTTCCCATTGGCGTGAGCAGTCTATAAAAATGATGGACCAGGATAGCGATGCAGCTCTCGTACGACGCGTGCTCGCGGGCGATACCGTCCCGTTTGCGCGTTTGGTTGAGAGATATACCGAAAAATACGCTCGCTTCGCGTGGCGCATGCTGGGCAGCACCGAAGATGCGGAAGAGGCAATGCAGGATGCGTTTGTTCGAGCATTCAAGTCGCTGGACAAATGCGAAGATGCAGAGCGCTTTGGACCGTGGTTTCACTCGATTCTCCTTAACCAGTGCCGGACACTTGCCACGCGGAGAGGCAGGCGCGAGAAGCGTTTTACGCAGGACATAAAGCTTGAAACTTTTGCCGCCGCCGAGGATCTGACTTCGGACGACTGGCGTGCGGAGATTGACCTGGCACTCGCGCAATTGCCTGCGGAACAGCGGGAGGCATTTCTTTTGAAGCACGTAGAAGAGATGAGCTACGAGCAAATGGCGGAAATTAGTGGCGAAAATATCTCAACACTGAAGATGCGGGTGAAACGCGCGTGCGAAAAAATGCGACGTCACCTCGAAGGAGTAATGCAATGACGGAATACGACGATTCTTTTGCTGAGAAGGTTGGTGAGGCGCTGCGAACGCCGCCTCAGTTCGGCAAGGATTTCACTGACCGGGTGATGGCAGCAATCGCTGCCGAGGCCAAAGCGATCCTCCCGACCACGGCTGCCGTTACAAAGCGCAGGCCTAGCTTGTTCACCTGGCTGATTGCACCGCGCCCGTTCATGGTTTCGCCACTGGGTGCCGCAGCATTCGCGTTACTGCTTCTGTTCTTCGGCGTCGGCGCATTGCGCTCAATTTCTTCCGGGAATGAGGGGGGGGCAATTCGGTCGGCTACACTTCCTCCAACGATCAAGAGCGAGCGGGACACGGTTCGGCTGGTTCAGTTTGTTTTCGTCGCTCCGGAAGCGAAAACAGTCTCCATTGTCGGAGATTTCAATGACTGGGACCGGAATGCAACCCGTTTGAGCCGCGACGGCACTGAAGGTTTGTGGACGACATCGATTCCACTCCCTCACGGACGACATCAATACGCGTTCATTGTCGATGGCAAGCGCTGGATGGTCGATCCGTCGGCACCGATGGCCGTCGAAAACAGTTACGGCACACCAAATTCCGTAGTTACAGTGACCGCGGACGCCCTGTGATTTTTCGTGTGGGGTATGCGGCCGCATGTTTGACGCTTTTCTCTCCGCCATGCTCCCTCGCTGCCCAGGATGACAGACTGCGCGGCCGGCTCGATGCCGCCACGGCAATTACGGTTTCAGCAATTGTGGACTCAGCCAGGGCCGAACGGCTCCCGACCGAGCCATTGGTCCAACGGGCACTGCAGGGCGCTGCGAAGCACGCCGCTGGACCATTGATCGTGGTCGCGGTCAGGGAGCTTGCTTCCGAGCTTCACCGGACTCGTTTGAGCATCGGCTCAGTTTCCGCGCCCGAGCTTTCTGCAGGAGCGGCTGCCTTGCACGCGGGCGCGACCCCGGAAGAGCTGCACATGCTCAAGGCGATCCGCCCACGCACCCGACTTACAGTCGCATTTGCCACCCTGGCGGACCTTTCGTCGCACGGCATTGCGCCGTCGCGGGCCACCGAAACGATCCGTACAGCTCTGGCCAAGGGCGCGACCGATAACGAGTTAATTGCCTTGCGGCGGACCGTTGAAAGAGACATTCGGGCCGGGGCTCCCCCGTCAGCTTCGGCAACCGTCCGTGCCAACGGTCTTCAACCAAAACCAGTAACCCGTTCCGACTCAAGTCGGGGCAAACGAAAGAGCACAAAAACACGGTGACCAAGGGTCGGTATCCTGTAGTCACTTAGACGAACACTTTGACCACTTCCTAACGGAGATACAGATATGAAACGCTTTATCATTGCCGCGACCCTCGTGTTCGCAGCTACTGCCGCTGCTCAGAGCACGGCCGCCTCCAACACCGCAAAGAAAAAGACCGGCGCGACGCCAGTAACGAGCACGCGTACAGTGCCAGCTGCGCCGAATAGCGCTGCAGCCGGCAAGATGGTTCCTGCGTCGACTGCAAAGTCGGACTCCGCGAAGGCAGCTCGCGCAGCCAGGAGAGCAGCCAAGCGCGCGAAGAGAGCAGCCGCAGCAGCAGCAAAGAAGGGCGAAGCCAACGAATCCAAAGCCGTCGAGGCAAAGGAAGTAAAGTCAGCCGCCAAGAAGTCCGAAGCCATGGAATCCAAGGCAGTCGAAGCGAAGGAAGTAAAGGCCACAGCGGCAAAAAAGAAGTAAGCAGCACAGACGCAGCTAAAAAGAGCGCCGACATTATCGGCGCTCTTTTTCTGTCAATGAGTGTCTAGAAGATGAACTGAATGTCCACGGTGTCGCGCACCGGCGTGCCATCAGCCCTCACTCCGGGCCGGAACTTCAGCGCCGTCAGCACATCACGAAGTTTTCTGTTGTATCCGCCATCGCGCGAAGGATTGAAGCCCAGGAGCTTTGCGTTACCCTTCTCGTCCACGTCGAAGTAGGCGATCAGGTGGTATCCGCGAATGCTCGAGGGTGCGGGAAGCGGCGGCAAAAAGAATTGTGTTGGAGTCGGCGGGTAGGATATCCCTGGACCGCCGCCGGTGCCTGGTCCGCTTCCAGTTCCCGTTCCGGTTCCTGTCCCTGATCCAGTTCCACCGCCGGTGCCTGGGCCGGAGCCGGGTCCGCCAGTTCCCTCGCCGCTTCCAACTGATGTAACGGGTACGACAGTGGATGGAGCCAGAGGAACGGGAGTGAGAGCTACTGGCTTCTGCTCAATTACTTTCGGCGGGACAAGCCTGGGAACTGGAATAACTGCGGTGACATCTGCTGCGCTGGCCTGTTTCACCTTGATGAACTGAACGCGGTCACCTCCTCCTGATCCACCGCCCCCGCCGCCCGGCGGGCCCTGACCGCCTCCGCCAACTGTGGGCGTTCCCTGGAAGGTGTGATAGGCGAACGGACCCAACAGCAGGAGCAGCAGTAGCCCATGCGCAAAAAGAGAGGCGACGAATCCCTTCCATCGCCCCTCCCTCTTGCTTGGTACGCCTATTGGTGCTCTGTATTTCGTCGGCGTGCCTACTTCGTCTCCTTCGGAACGGCTCCAATTACCTTGACGCCTGCTCCGCGAGCAACATCCATCGCCCAGATAACGTCTTCGTACTTAACCTTCGGATCGCCCTTCACGAAAATGATCTTCTCGGGGCGAGGATCATACAGTTCCTTCAAATATTTCTGCAGACCGGTCTTCGCAATCGGCTGCTTGTTAACGGAGTACGTACCGCCCGGGCCAACCTCGAGAACGATTTGCGCCGGCGGCGGTGTCGCAGAGACAGTCTGGTCGTTCGGATCAGGGATCTGAAGATCGATCGCCTTCCGCGACATTGGAACTACGAGCATGAAGATGATCAAGAGCACGAGCAGCACGTCGATCATCGGTGTGACGTTGATCTCGTTCGTGAGACCGCCGCCCCCGCCAGTAGACATTGACATTATTTCTTCGCTCCCGTCATGCCACTAAGGTTATCCGACGACACAAGCGACACGGTTCCCGGCTTCTGGTCAGTGATCATGCCGGTAACCCGTACTTCATTTCTGGACGCGACATCCATTGCATCCAGGACCTTTCCGTACTCGAGGTCCTTGTGGGCCTTGATGTACAGAAGCTTGTCCATCGTGCGGGTTTCAAAGATTTGCTTCAGCATGGGACCGAGGTCCGCATTTCGAATCGGCTTCTTGTTGAGGAAGTACTGACCGTTCGCGTCTATACCCAGCACCTGGTCGGTATCCTCTTCAGGATGCGGCTTGAGGTTGGCGCCCTGCGGCGGCACAGCCTGGAAGCCGGAGTTGATTGCCGGGACAACGAGCATGAATATGATCAGCAGAACGAGCATGACGTCGATCATCGGCGTCACGTTCGGTTCGGCTTTCACGCTGCTGGTGCCCCCTGTGGACATTGCCATCGCTAAATCCCTCTTCGGTTAGCTCGGGTGATTACTGCGAGATCTTGCCGGAGCCGGCCGTTGCGGTGGTGTTGAATTCACGCGTGAAACGCGAGCGACCGAACTCACCGCTTACGTTCTTGATCAGGTAATCGATCATTTCCTTGGACGTGTAGGTCATTTCAGCGATCAGGTTATCGATCTTTACCTGGAAGTAATTGAAGAGCCACACTGCCGGAATTGCGACGAGAAGACCGAACGCGGTCGTAACGAGAGCTTCTGCGACACCGGCGGAAATTGCGGACAGACCACCTGAACCCGACGCGGCCATACCGGTGAAGGCGTTCACGATTCCCATCGTCGTTCCGAGAAGTCCAACGAACGGAGCTGTTGCACCAACAGTCGCGAGAACACCAAGGCCACGCTTCAGGTCGGTGATCGTCATGAGCATCTCACGCTCGACTGCGCGCTCTGCGGAGTTGATGTCGGCAACCGTGACCGATCCATCGTGGATCAGCGGCTTGATGTCGGTGAGAGCGCCGCCAAGAACGCGGGCAACGTGCGACTTCTTGTACTTCTCAGCGAGCGTAATCGCATCGCCAAGGTTGTCTTCTTCGAGGAACTGCGAAAATTCAGGAGCGAACTTGCGGGTTTCACCCTGAGCCTGCTTGAGATCCCACCACTTCTTGATGGAAACGGAGAGCGACCAAATGGACATTGCTCCGAGAACGAATACGATGCCTCGGGCAAAACCGGCCATCTGTGCCCAAAGGTCAATGAGTGACATCTGCATAGTGCTGTTTCTCCCTGGAGTGTGATTGCGCCGCGGTTAGCGGTCGAGTCTGAATTGGAACGTCTGCTGAACCAGCTGCTTCACCTTCTTTCCGCCAACCTCTGCCGCATAGAACCGCATGCTCGGCAGTGCGCTTCGTACTGCAGAGCTGAACAGGTCGTTGCTCGACTTCAGGATCTTGAGCGTCGACGGGTCCGCACGTCCCTCTTCTCCTACCACAAACTGTGCCTGAACCTCGCCTTCCACCCCGGAAGACCGAAGAACTTCTGGATATCTCGGCGATGCCGTTCCGGGAACCTGAACTACAGGCTTCTCAACCTGGAACTCGAAGTAGGTCTGATTTGGATCAACAATTCCCGTTCCACCGACAACTCCCTTGGCGATACCGCCCTTTACTCCCTTCCCGCTGAAGTCCTCTTCATTCGTGACTTTCTTGGAAAGGTCGATTTCAGGAATCTTGATCGGGATGTCCACAGGCGCGCGAAGCACCTGGAATCCCTTCGGCGGCGGAGCCTTCATCACCACCTCCTTCGGTGGGGGTGGCTCTTCTACCTTGGGCTTCGGCGGCTCTTTTT
>JBKJPM010000199.1:0-3087 GCA_046595175.1 Gemmatimonadaceae bacterium | reverse complement strand
AAACTTCGGAAAATCTTTTCGTCTCACCGATTCCGACATTTTCGTGATCGAAGCGGATGAATACGACACCGCATATTTCGACAAGGGTCCAAAGATGTGGCACTACCTCCCGGACACTGCGATCGTGAACAACATCGAGTTCGATCACGCGGATATCTATCGGGACGAAGAAGCGTACAAGTTTGCCTTCGCGCGCTTCATCAACCTCATTCCGCGAAACGGACGCCTGGTCGCCGGCTGGGATTCACCGCTCGTTCGCGAGCTCGCCCCCAGTTCATTCGCTCCGATTCAGTATTTCGCGTTTGACGGTGAACCGCAACTGGAAGGCGAGGGATGGACTGCGGAAAATGTGAGCTTCGGAGAGAAGGGTACGCGCTTCACGGTACTGCATGACGGTGAGAACTGGAGTGATCTCGAAATGCCGATGACAGGATCCTTCAGCGTGAGGAATGCACTCGCAGTCATTGCGGCAGTTGCATCATTGGGAGTCGAGCCGGTTGCCGTAGCGGAGGCTTTCAGCACTTACAAAAGCGTGAAGCGGCGCATGGAAGTAAAGGGAGAAGCCGGCGGCGTCCTCGTTATCGATGATTTCGCGCATCATCCCACTGCAGTCCGCGAAACCATGACTGCCATCCGTCAGAAGTACAGCGGCCGCAGGCTTGTCGCGATCTTCGAACCGCGCAGCTACACAGCGCAGCGTCGCGAGTTTCAGGGTGACTATGAGAAAGCCCTGGGGTCTGCGGACGAAATTGTTTTCGGCGGCATGTTCCACCCGGAGCGATACACAGCCGAGACCGCGATAGATGCGCACGCGCTGGTGGTAGCGTGGCGTACATCCGGAAAACCTGCCGAACATATAGCAGATCCCGACAAGATCGTTGAGTACCTCGCGCCGCGATTGAAGCCGGGCGATGTGGTCCTGGTGATGTCAAATGGCGGCTTCGGAGGCATTCATGGCAAGCTTCTAAAGGCATTGGGAGATTAGCTCATCCATTATTCGAACCCTTTTATGGTGTTCGACCGTCTTATTAAATGGGGCCGGCCAGGTTCCCGTTTTTTGCCTGGCGTATTGGAATGGACGCGCCGAGAGAAAATCGTCAGTTTTTGATATAGAAAGCGCATTCACATCGGTCGGTCCTTTCTCTACTGTCGGGTAAGGCCACAAAATGGAATTACGCCGTGTAGAACTTGAGCGACTGCCGTTCGCCGCGCTGGCAGTGCCGGTGGGAGTCACCGTGCTCGCCGCTTTGGCGTATGCAGGATATTTCCTGCGAACACAGCATCCTGTTCTCGGCATACTTGCCATGCTGATAGTCGCATCGGCAATTGTAACGGCAGTGGTTATCAACAAGGCCAGGCGAAAGCTCGGCGAGGACGCAAGCCGCATTTTTCAACAGGCCCAGCTTCTTGACAGCAAGAGTGCGGAACTCGAAGTACGGCGAGCTGAGCTTGCCAATTCGGTCACCGAAATCCGCGCTAGCGAGGCGCGCGCCCGCCTGCTTCTCACAGCAGTTCAGGAAGGCGTCATGCTGCTTGATGAGAAGCAGACAATCGTGGCCTGGAACGGGACTGCGGAGCGAATTTTCGGGATTTCCTCCAGCGAAGCCAAATCGCTCGCATCCCTGCTTTCTCGCGGAAAGATTTGCCGGGAGGACGGAAGCCCTACTATCCTGGCGGAACTCCCATCGCAGCGCGCCATGGCGACCCGCCAGCCTCAGCCCACCGAGACATACCGTTTCGTCAAGAATACCGGCGAAACCGTCTGGCTGAGCGTCTCCGCGATGCCGCTCGAAAGCGGCGACAGAGAACACGGAATTGTTGCTGTCTCATTCAAGGACATAACAAATACCAAGAGGGCAGAAGCCGCGCTAATGAACGCAAAGGAGCAGCTTCTTCAGTCGCAGAAAATGGAAGCGATTGGCCGGCTCGCAGGCGGCGTCGCGCACGACTTCAACAACCTTCTCACGGTAATCGTCACATACTCCGAGCTTCTGAAAGCAAGTCTCCAGGAAGGAACGTCGCAGCGCTACGATCTGGATGAAATTGAAAACGCGGCCCGCCGCGCGACTGCATTGACCAGGCAGCTGCTGGCATTCAGTCGGCGCCAGATCCTCACCCCGGAAGACCTCGACATGTCCGATGTAGTCGGGGGGATGCTCGGAATGCTGTCGCGACTGCTTGGCGAAGACATTGAGTTAGTGACCAAGGAGGCATCTGGTCTCTGCTGTACAAATGCGGACCGTGGTCAGCTGGAGCAGGTTATCGCGAATCTTGCAATCAACGCGCGCGACGCGATGCCGCATGGCGGGGTCCTTATCATTGAAACATCGGAAACGGGATTTGAATACGACTACGACGATCACGATGGGAATGTGATTCCAGCCGGCAGATACATTCAGCTTTGCGTCAGCGACACTGGCGAAGGAATGGAGGAGGGCACGCGCGCCAGGATATTCGACCCGTTCTTCACCACCAAACCGCCTGGTAAAGGAACGGGACTTGGACTCTCGACAGTTATCGGAATTGTGAGTCAGTCCGGCGGATATCTGAGCGTTTACAGCTCGCCTGGCAGCGGAACCACTTTCAAGATTTACCTGCCAGCCACGGACCGAAAGGCGTCGCCGCGCCCCAAAGTGGCGACCGCGGCAAAAGAACCCGAATCAGCGCACACTGGCCGGCTCCTGCTGGTTGAAGATGACGAGGCAGTTCGCAAGGCAACCGCACGCCTCCTGCAACGCATGGGATTTGATGTGCATGCCGTCGATGATCCGCTAGTCGCATTGAAGGACCTCGCAAATCAGGAGGTGCCCTTCAACCTGATGCTAACCGACATGATGATGCCCCACATGAACGGCGACCAACTGGCGCGAGAGGTGCTTGCGCTCTACCCGTCCATGCCTGTGGTCATCATGTCCGGCTATTCCGAGGAGGCGAGCAGCCGCAACTGGTCGCTGCCACCCAATACGATCTTCGTCGAAAAACCCGTCAGCCGCGAACTTCTTTCGGCCAAGCTCCGCCAAGCTATGGGAGCAGCGACCTAAATCTTTACGCGGCCCGTGAGAATATCCTTGAACATCACGAAGTCGC
>JBKJPM010000189.1:0-8248 GCA_046595175.1 Gemmatimonadaceae bacterium | reverse complement strand
GAGGAAGGGACCCACGACCAGCTCATCGCACGGCGTGGACTCTATGAAGAGTTATTCGCGATGCAGGCTCAGGGGTACAAATAGAAAGCGGAACGAGGGAACTGCGAGCCGATTGCCATTAGCTGAAAGCCAATAGCCGATAGCTAGCCAAGGGCTAACCGCGGACGGCTAACAGCTACAGGCTCGCAGTTCCGTCGTTCTATTTCAGGTACTTCGAGAACCAGCCCTGCACCTCACCCCACCACAGCTGCTGATTCCGCGGCTTCGCAATCCAGTGCCCCTCATCCGGAAACACAATCAGCCTGCTCGGCACATTCAGCTTCTGCAGCGCCGTGAACAGGGAGATGTTCTCGTAATAAGGAACGCGGTAGTCCAGCTCGCCTGTTGCGACGAGATGCGGCACATGCAGGTTCGCCGCGAAAAGGTGCGGTGACCAGCGGCGGTACTGCGACTCCATCACCTTCGGGTCCCAGTACGGACCGCCGTACTCCCATTCCGGGAACCACACTTCCTCGGTCGCGCCGTACATATTCTCGAGATTCCAGACTCCGGCGTGCGTGAACAGCGCCTTGAACCGGTTGGCTTCCGGGTGACCTGCAATCCAGTTGACTGCATATCCGCCGTACGATCCACCCGCCGCGCCCATGCGAGTGCTATCCATCCATGGATTTGCAGCGAGCGCTGCATCCAGGCCGTTGAAAAGATCGGTGAAGACCTTGCCGCCCCAATCCCTGGAAATTTCATCCACAAATTTCTGACCATATCCCGTCGAACCGCGCGGATTGACTGCAACGACTACGAATCCAGGTGAAGCGAACATCGAAAAATTCCAGCGCCCATGCCACTGGTCGAACCATGCTCCCTGTGGTCCGCCGTGGATCAGAAAAAGGACCGGATACTTCTTACCGGGTTCCCACTGGGGCGGCTTCACGATGAAGCCCTGCACATTGTCGCCGCCGGCGCCCTTGAACCAGAATTCTTCCGCTGGATACAGCTTAAGCTGTGCAAGCAGCGCATCGTTTTCATGCGTTAACTGACGGGGTCCCGTCGTGAGAATCCCACCGCGTCGCGGCGGTGCGGGAGAAACCGTCGCAATGAAAATTTCCGCGGGCCGCTCAGCCGCGTCCTGACTCCATGCCAGCGTTCGGCCGTCCCGCGATATCGAGAGCGCCGAGTTGTGTCCATTGGCGACAATCACCTGCGGTGCGGTTGCCCAGCCATTTCCCGAACGGGTGATGCGGAAAATCTTTTCGCGCCCTTTATCCGCAGACTCGATGTAAATCGCGTCACCGGATGGCGTGAACTGGTACACATCCGCGCTCGCATCCCAATTCGGGAGCATTTCCGACGAGGTTCCCGTGGCACGATCGTACGCCATCAGCCTTCCGCGATCGGCTTCAAAACCGGCACGGGGCTGCGAGTTGTAGATGATCCAACGGCCGTCAGGCGAATAAACCGGATTCGCGTCGGCGCCGTGATTCGACGCAGTAATGACTTTCGGTGAGCCGCCAGTTGCCGAAACCGTATAAAGGTTGATGTCGGTGGACCATGCGTCTTCGCGGCCTGCATCCTTTGCAGTGAACGCCAGCTCTTTTCCGTCGGGCGAAAACGCATAGCCTTCACTACCGCCGAATGGGCCAGGAGGGACGTCATACCAGACTCCGGCCGTGACATCAGTAGCGGCGCCGCCGCCGGCAGGAACGACAAACAGATGTGCGCGCGTGGAATCCTGCCACGCATTCCAGTGCCTGTACATCAAGCGGTCGGTCGCATGGGCCTTGACCGGATTGTCTTCGTCTGCCTTTGCCCTCGTCACGTTGCACGCGTCGTCTTCGCAGGACGGATATACTCCAGACACAAAGGCGATCTTGTCGCCAGCCCGCGCCCATACAGGACCGCTCGCGCCGCCCTGCAAGTTCGTCAGCTTCCGCTTGTTCGCGCCCGATGAATCGGCAATCCAGAGCTGACCGCCCGAGCTGAAGACGATGGAGTTGCCATCCGGAGACCAGCGGGCTTCAGTCGCCGCAGTACTGTCATCGGGGAACTGACGCTTGCCTGATCCATCGATCCCCGTCATGTAGGTAACAGTTCGGCGACGGTTGCGCGGAAGATCTGTGGTCCGCACCGCATACAAAATTCTCAGGCCTGAAGGCGAGAGCTGTGGATCGGACACGTTTTTCACCGCCGCAAAATCATTGAACGTCATCGGACGCCTCGTTGTCGCACGGGCGGCAGGGGCGTTCTGCGCATACATGGCCGGAGCAGCGAATGAAGCGAGGACAAGAACTTTCGCGATTCTATGCATTTGGTTTGCTCGAAAAAGTTTGACGACTATTGACTGATTTTTACGCTCGCCCATTTCGCCGGATCAAAGAGCGTGGCCGGCATGGGTGTATTCACCTTCACGTGAGTCCACTCTTCGCGCAGCGTTATAACGCCATCGCGCTTCGTGACAAATGCTTCCGGAATGGGAAACCCTGCAACTTCAGTGTAGCCTGTCACGCGAAGGTCGCTGGTGACTTTCTTTCCACCCCGTACTTCGCTCTGAATGAAGCGCTGCAGTAGCAGCGACTCGGCATCGAACCATGCCTGGGTCGACGTCAAGTCCCCGGAAGCCGCGCCCAGCACGAAAACACGTTTTCCATCCAGACGTTCGCTGCGGATCCTGGTCGTGTCTATGCCCAGAGAGTCCAGTCGGCGGACACTCAGATTCGTGGCCTGGACATAGATGTCGGATGAGAGCAGTGGTCGGGACTGGTAGAGCCTGCGAGTGTCGATGCGCTTGCCGGCTGAAAATGTGCTCACCCGGCTGTTGTCGATAAGCAGTCCACTTTTTTGCGTGAGTGGCAGGAAGTCAATGCGAAGCCTGCCGGGCACTGAGAGATTTTCAACCCATTCCGACGACTGCTCCTTTCCACCGATCGTGTACCGGTTTACCTGGGTAAAGGAAAGCGACTTATACCATTTCTCCACGTACTTGTCGCGCATCGCATTAATTAATCCGGTGACGCTATTCACCGGAGGAATCGCAGATTGCCTAGGCCCGACTTCCGACGGAGACCTGGATCCACGGTGACAAGCGCTTACGGCGGCCATCAGAATGATCGAAGCGGAACGGCGCACGGACTGAGTTCTCATCATGGCTGTTTTGTCTTAGTTGATGCCCGGGAACAAATAAATGCCGTTGAAAAGAAACTTGAACGTTCCCTGTGACTGATGCCGGAACTGAATGTCCGGTCCAAAAAGATACAGGGTCCCCTTCCCAACTCTTGCGGAAATGATTTCGGTGGTCGCGTTCAGCGCGGACTGGCCCCACGCCCAGCCACTACGCAAGGGCGTGGCCGATTCGAACCACGCTATCCGCTTCATACCCTGCCCTTCCGCTCCAGGTTTCATGTTGAAGGCGGGATTGTTGTCATAGAACACATCGGCGTTCGCCTTCATCCCGAATGCGATCGCGTCAGTGGTATCCACAGCCACGCGCAGAACCGATGCGGGAACATAGAATTTAGCGGAGGGCAGCAGCCGGCCGGTTGAGTCAGCGAGAGCGTCGGTAATTGGAAGGCCGAGCTGGAATCCAATGGCGCTCGAATTCCCCATCGCGAGCACCCTTCCCCCGGCGTTCAGGAATTCACGAATTCTTGGGAGCGTCTTCGCAACGGACATCACGCCAACACGGGCCCGGTACTCCGACGGGATCCGCTCAGGCGCCTGCGCGGACAATCCGCGCTCGCCGCCTCCGCGACTAGTGCGACCAATCATCCCATCATCGGGCAGAAGGAGCACATCGTAGTTTCCGATGAGCTTGCCCGCGTCGATGTCCGGCGGAAATACGAGCGTGTATGGAAACTCGAACTGCTCGAGCAGAAAACGCGTCCAGCCAGACGGGATGGACCCGCCGTACCTGTCCCATAGGGCAACGCGCACCGGGCGAACCGGTGCGAGTAGAGTATCCGGTGGCGCCGTGCCTCGGTCGACTTTTATTCCCTTATCCCACTGGGTTTGCTGCAGGATTTTCCAGGATTTCTCCGAGCCGGAAATGAAGAACGTTCCCTTGGAATGCATCACCGTTCCGGTTTGCATGGAACTCTTTAGCGTCGAGACTGGAACTCCTGCGGAAAGCGCGCGATTCACCGCGACGAATGCATCGTTCTCGTTTCTCGCAATGAAAAACCCTTCTTCGGTTTGCAAGACCTGACCAGTGTGGCGAGGCCGCACCTTCGCAAATCCATTCAGTTTCTCAAATGGTCCATCAAAAGCGTCCATCACCCGCTCGAACTCTACGCCCATTTGGAAAGCCAGCGTCCACCCGGCATTGTCGTACGGCGGAGTAGGAGCGGCGCCTGGGTAGGGAATGTCGTCCGGGTGATCCTGGGGCTCGAACATGTCGAGTACGTGTGGGCGGAATGCCTGATCCGTTCTCACAACCAGCGACCCCTCAGGATAGTCCTTGCCCGCAACATTGAACGCCCGTGTTGCGGACAATATCGCGATTCCATTCTTCACAAGCGTATTTACAAACTTCACTGCAGTCGGAAAGTCGCGTTGATCGGCGGAAATGATATAGCCTCGCGGATCCCTGTTATCCGGCCGGTGGAGCATTGCCATGTATTCGGTGGTCGTTTTCTTCTTTCCCGCTGCACTATCACGCATCATTGCCGCTTTCCATTCCGCGAGTCGATGTGGAGTGACAGTCCATGAATCCCGACTTCCACGTTGGATGGAATTCCGTCCCATCTGGTAGATGTTGTACAGGAATGTCTCTCTATAGCGCGACGCCACATCCAGCACTGCGCGATTTGCGGTAACCGAATACGCTATCGACTGCGAAAAATGCCACTCCTGAGGCATGATCGGGAAAGGCAGCGTCCCTGCGCTGATCAAACGGTCCGGGACAAGCGGAATTTTGCTCGGAGTAGGATTGCCGATTGTTTCAGTCAGCAAGCCAATCATGTTGTGGAAATAGGTAGTGGTGCGCATGCCCCCGTTGAACCATGTCGAGTAATCAGCGCCCGTCCGCATTGTCGCGCCCGGCTTGTTTTCCGCGACAAAACGAGAATGCATTGCTGCGCCCACGAGGTCGAGCTCCGTCACAACCAGAGGATCAACATTGAAGTTGAACGGCTCCCGGAAAGGGGGTGCAAAGAGCACTGTGCCGGACGGTCCGCTTTGGTGATGGTTGTACATGATCTGCGGATACCACGCGCGGAAAAGAATGCTGTCCATCACCTGCGTCTCCGGCTGCGACGCCATGTATGTGTCGCGATTGTTGTCGTGCCCAACGTAGTGCTGGTAAAGAATCGGGAGCCCAGTCGTAGAGCGCTGGAGTGTGTCAGCACTTCGCATATACCAGTTGGCAGCCAGTTCCCATCCGTCGGGATTCGCGGGCACGAGCAGTACTATCACGTCGTTCAGTATTCGCCGTATCTCCGGGTCATCGCTGCTCAGCAGATCATATGTGGTTTGCACAAGCTGGTGTGATCCAAGCACCTCTGTCGCGTGCAGTCCGCCATCTATCCAGACAACCGCCTTCCCTTCCACCGCGAGCGCGTGTGCCTGCTGATCAGTTAAACCTTCTGCGTGTGCGAGACGGCCCGCGATCTCCTGGTAGTGCTTCAGGTTTCTAAGGTTGGCAGGTGAGCTCACAATCGCCATCATCATTGGGCGACCCTCCGCCGTCGTCCCAATGCGCGTGAGCCTCATGCGGTCGGATTGTTTCGCCAGCTTTTCCCAGTAATGCAGGAACCTGGTGTAGTTGACGAGGAAATAATCGGCACCAATCGGTTTTCCGAACTCTTCCGCAGGCGACGTAATCCTGCGCTGGGCCGTGGCGCTGCTCGCAGCGCATGCAAAAAGGGTGGCGGTCAGAACACTAATTCGTACGGAGAATTTCATTCGGCTGGTATGGGGACGGAGATATAAAAGTTAAGCACCTCGCTCCACAGGCCGGAGCTTCCGTGTCGCATGCGCGGCGACGATCACACCACACAGGACTATTCCACCGCCAAAAACCGTGAATACCGAAGGGATCTGGGCGATTCCCGGAAGCAGCGCACCGATCAATGTCGCTCCGATCGGCTCGCCGAGAACAATGAGGTTGACGATGTACGCCGGCATGTACTTGAGTGCCCAGTTCATTCCTGTATGGCCGAGGAGCATTGGTCCAAGCGCCAGTCCAAGGAAAATTCCGTAGTCGCGGCTGGGAAGCGGATAGAGAGGCACTCCACGCCCAATTGCAAAAATGAGAATCACAACGAAGCAGGACAAATACACAATTCCTACATACGCCCAAATTCCCAGCGAAGCGCGCACCCGCCTCCCGATCGTATAGTATGCGGCCGCAGTCGCAGCAGCTGATACGGCCAGCAAGTTTCCGGAAAGCGCGCTACGCGCAGCAGAGTCGTCGCTCAATACCGATGGCAGGGCAATTACCATCGCGCCGATAAAGGCAAGGAGAATTCCCATCACCTGCACGCGGTTCGGGTACTCCCGCAAGAATAGAACGGAAATTCCAACCACGAACGCCGGCTGCAGGCTCACCAAGGTGACTGACGCCGCTATCGTCGTCATCTGAATTGACGCGTTCCACGCCCAGAAGTGGAGAGCGAGGAAGACGCCGGCGAGCACGGAGAGTCCGATATCCTCTCTGGACGCCCGGCGCCATTGCCTCCATTCACCAGTAAAAAGCAGAAACACAGCTACTATGCCGAGAGAAAAAAAGAGCCGCCACGCGGCAATCGCGAGCGGCTCGGCAGATGACAATTTTACCAGCGGTCCTGCGAATGAAATCCCCAGAAGCGCAAAGCTCAACACCAGCGCAGGCGAAAGCCCGCGACCAGTTGTGGTCGCGGGCTTTTGCGTAGAGTCGGAAATGTTTGTCAGACCAGCGAATTTAGTCCGCTAAACTGCTCGCGCTACGGGTGAGACTTTCCTTTCTGTGAATTCTCGTGAGCTCGCGCGAGGTCTGGTTGGCGAAGCTGAGAACTTTTCCCGTGTAAGTCGAGCAATGTGGCGTGTTCGAGCCGCGAACGCATCCGTTATAGCCCTGAAGAGCCGAACGAAGTGAGCCCTTCCGCTTCATCAGATCTGCGAGAATGCTCGTGCCGTGGCAGATATTGGACTCGACGTTGATAAGATCGCCTGAGCCGCAGCCCCATTTCCCGCTATGGAATGGCATCACCTGCATCAACCCCGTCGCGCGCACATTGCTGCGAGCCGCAGGCTGAAGCCTGGCATTTTCGGTCAGCACCACGCCAACCAGCAGCACCGGATTGATGTTCTTGCGGGTGCCTTCATTCACGATAGCCGTCGCAATGCGATCCGCAAGATTTCCGTCTCGCGTATAACGGCGTAATACCTGTCCAATGCCTGCAGCGAGTGAGCCTTGGCGCATGGCAACCGGGGCGCTCGGCGCCACTATCGTCTGCACTGCCTGAACCGGAGCCATGGCAATTGCACCGGGCAGCTTGAACAGGTCACCAGGCGTTGCCTGACTCACGCTCTCGTGATTTATCGTCCAGTACGCACCGCCGGCAATAAGAGCAGACAGCGCGACGCCGTGCATAATCGCTTTCAGTCCGCGGGCTGCGGCTGCGTGACGTCCAATTGCGTTAATCCAAACTCGTTTCAATGAATTCAAGCTTTCTCCCCAGTCGTTTGTGAACCCATACCTAGTGAAGCGGTACGAGCACGCGTCCTTTTGAGTCCTTGAATGCTCTCCCAAGCCTGTCCGCAAACTTCTCGAGAAGCACAAAATCGTTTTCGTTAATGCTGTATCGAGCAACAGTCGTCGGCATTCCCACAGTAGGGTGAGAACCGGCTGTTTCACTCTTTCGAATCTGCTTTCTTCCCTTCACAAGCTCCGCACCTCGCGGCTTCGCGAAGCTCCACATCCTGCGCCCAATCTGCGAATTCGTCAGCGGACACCCGGGGTATTGGCTTCGGATCAGGCGAATGAAGTATTCGTTGTCCGTAACCCGCCTTCCCGGCTCACCAGCATCCACTTCCGATATCGCCTGAACCAGATCGGAAGCCTCTATCCTCACATTCAACGAAGCGCCCAGAACGTCGGCGATCTGCTGAAGCTGATCGAGCGAGACGTTATACCGTTCGTCGTGTTCGATATTTCTGATTGTCGAGGCGCAAACCGGCTCGCGCATCTGAGCGGCAACGTCTTCGCGACGGAGCCCGCGCAGCTTTCGAAGCCTTTCCAGTTCACGCCCAATCCAGACTGGCGTATCTATTCGTG
>JBKJPM010000250.1:0-5862 GCA_046595175.1 Gemmatimonadaceae bacterium | reverse complement strand
TAAAGCATTTCTCTATGAAGGTGGGAGCGCCTTCGGGTTTGGGACGATATATGGGGGGATGACAAATCGACATGATTCGCCACGAAACGATGGAGCCAACGTGGAAGGTAAAAACGTGGTCACCAAGGTAGTCGTTCGTCCCTTTGAAATTGTGCCTGACGACGCCCCGCCCCCAATTGTGCAGCGTGGTCCTGAGCTGAGCGAACCAGATTGGCGCGATGTGAATCCGGCCGGTTATGCGAATGCACAGATTCAAGCACAGCAAAATGCTGCATTTTGGGCGCAGCGAAATAATAGTGCAGCCGTAGTATATGATAGTATGGCCCAATATGGCAACGCACTGCGAACCGGCCATAACATCGGAGCAATCGTCGCGATAGGAACCACTGCGGCTCCGTTCTTGCCTGGTCTTGCCGCACTCGCAATTGAGGGTGGTGCGAGCGTTGCCGTCGCCGGGCAGGAGGCTGCAAGGATTGCCGCGATTAGAGTCGTATTGCAGCTTTCGGCCTCTACGGGTTCTAGTCTTGCGCAAAGAACCTTGGTTGCTGAAGGTCTTCAAGTAGCCGAAGCGACTTGGGCAGCGCGCGCAGCAGCAACTGCCCCGGCCGCCGCGCGAGCGGCTTCCGCAGGAGGCACCTCGCCCCCGCGGCCCTAAACGCTTCAAGAATCAATGGAAAAAATAGTCTTTCAGCAAGATCCCACGCTAAGCGGCGAAACAATGACACTTCATGAAGCTCGGCTTGTCATTTCTACGCAGGTAATGGGTTTGAACCAAGTTAAAGAATTCAGATTAACGGATCTGTCGTCCACCTATGAGGAAACCCGAAAACGTTTTGGGCACCTCTGTATCACTCCGCTAGCATTTTCTATAACAATGTCGATTTTGGCATGGTGGCTCATCTCGCAGAGCAGTGCGTTTGCCATTGTGGCTATAATGGCAGCCCTTCTTTTCTTTTGGTATACCTTTGATGCCCTGCAACCTATCGAGACGGCAGTTTTCAGGAGTCGAAATGGAGAAAGAATCGTTGAGATTTACCAGCCAAGGCGAGCGACATTAACTAAGAGGGCTAAGGGAAAAAACATCTATCAGTCCGGTGCTGCGCCTATAGGCTATCATGAGTTTGTTGCTGCATTGAGTGATCGCATCAAAAGCCAAGCCGATCACGTTAGATGACCCCACGCGCCAACCATAGCGGGGCGCGAGCCGTATGCCAACACATGCGGCTTTTTAAGAGATAATCGCGACTGAGCGGCTTCGCAGCTACGAACCCGCTGGCCGGGAATACGGCGCCAGCAGCCAGTCCCGCCAGCCGCGCCCTGGGGCTGGCCGAGGATACACATCCTGCGTGGTAGGCGCCGGCACCTCGTTGACGGGGTCGTGGCTACGAGAGCTACGACGTGCTGGCCGAGGCAAGAGTGGTCAGTGCTGGCGCATTCCAAATCACCTTCGCGGATTCCCGGTCATCTTCATCATTGAACACGACTTCCGAGCGTGAAACGTCGAAACGGACAGCCAGCGCCCACCGGCGCAGCTCCCGGTCGTCCGGGTTGAGGTCGCTGGCGTAGCTCAGAGTCTCGGCCAGCAGGCGCTCGTCCCAGCCCAGGTGAACGTTCGAATTGTCGGAATAATGTAATCGATCGCGTTCAGGCAGCCGGGAAAACGCAGCACGGATTGTCCGGAAACGGTAGGTGCGATCAAGCAACTGATTCTCTCGAATGTATTGTCCCAACCAGCGGCTGACCTTCCACAAAGGAAACCGCGCACCTAGAATTCTGAAAACCAATTGTTCGCGCTCCACGACGTAGACCATCACTTGGCCTCCATTGTAGGGGTCTGGCTGCGCAAGGTGGTCAAATCGCTCCCGGACTATGGCCGGCATGGCGCGCGGCCGGCCGATGGACTGCGGCGTGACCAGATTCTTCAGGCCGGACAGGCGATACTTGCGCCAGTAGGCGAAGGCCGTGGTCCGTGAGACTCTGGCGTGACGGGCGATTTGTTCCACGGACATCACCCCCTCAACGAAACGGGTGATCATCTGCAGCCGATTCAGCACAGCGGGTGATTTCTCCGCTTTCATAGCGATAGCCAGCCGTCGCAACGCGGCTCCCCGCTGTCGCGCGTAGAATTTGTCCGAAGAAAACGATGGTCTCATTTCGCACCCGTCCGGGGTATCGATCCGCAAAACCGAGCGTGACATGTCACGCTGGCCTTAAAGGACGAAACTCTGAACTCACGAGTTTTTGGATGAAGCGAACGTAGAGATTTAGAGGTATCTCCGAAACCAGAATTACTCCGGCCGGAAAATATCGGTAGACGCGTTCAAGCGAACGCCCAATTGTCGCCGGCCCGATATCGCTCGGCCAGAAATCCATGCTCTCTCAAAAAATCAGCGGCAGTAACCGTGGCGTGATGTGTGTGAACGGCTGGCCGATGTGGCGTCGCACTGATTTAGCGCGGGTGATTCACGGTTTCATTTTAATCCCCGTCATCCGACATAACCAGGAGGCGCGCGCTACCTAGCAGTCATCTCGCAACTTCGCGAAAAGCGAAAACCCGCCGCAGCGCAAACTGTGGCGGGTTTTAACTCGGGGAACCCGAATTACTCTGTTGAGGAGTAGCGGTAGTCTCCACGGCGCCAGCGCCGAGTCAAGCCCGAGCATGGGCGTTTTGACGTGGGCTGGGCCATGCCCGACGCCGCCAAGGCCAGGGGTTCCCGAGGTTAGTTCCCCGCGTATCCAGCGCGGGTTTAACCCTATGAACCCCATGAAAAAGCCCAAGACTACCGATACGCCTACACTGCCCGCTCCGAGCGAGGCGTCGGTGGAAAAAATTCCGGAAGAGAAATTCCAACTGCAGCTCCAGCGCTACAGTAAGATCGGCCAGCAGAACGTCAGTCGGTCCGATGGCGCACGCCATTGGGCGGAGGCGCGTCACATCGAGGACATGTCTCTCTTCGAACGACATGGTCTCTTGTGGAGTGATGGGGCCCTGCCGGAGAAACTGCCGAGCGATCCCGCCACCCAAAAGGAATTCATCCAGAGCGGCCTCCTGAATGCCAAGGGCCAGGAGCCTTATGCCGGCCACGCGATTTTCCCCATCTTCAGCGCTGATGGTCGCTATCAGAACCTGTGGGGTGTCGCCAAGGACGGCTCCGCCCAATTCCTGCAGGGAAGGCCGGTGGGTGCCTGGAACCTAGCGGTCTCGAAGCATTCGAGGCACCTCTACGTCGTAGCCGACCCGGTCTCCGCCATGATGTTGATCGTCGCTCGTTACGTCAGCGTGCTGGCGATCGAACCTAAGTCCGGCGTCATCGAAATAGACGCGATCAAAAGCCGAGGTGTGCAGCGGATCACGATTGTGGCTGGCGACACACCGGCCGCATCGACAGAGGCCCGCCTGCTCGTCGCGAAATTCCCCGGGATACCCTGCGACGTGGCCGTGCTGCCTGGCTGCTCGGGCGTGCAGGAATACTTCCGCCAGCACGGCGCCAAGGCTCTTGCAGAGGCCATTGCGGCGGCGGCGGCCGGGGTCAGTGGCGCCGATATTCCCAACTTCCTGCCGACTGCCGACGGCTTTCGGCTTCGGCGTGACACCCGGGAATACACCGGCAGTGGCCTGAACAAGGTTGGGCTGCAGATGAAACTCACGCTGCGCGTCATGTGCCGCGGCAAGCTCCACGTCGACAGCTTCGACATGTATCTATCGCGTCCCCGGAAGGAATTTGTCCGCGAGGCGGCCAGGCTCCTGGATGAGTCGCCCAAGCTCTTCGAAGAGGACATGGCGTGCCTCATCGCCGCGTGTGAGAAACGTGCGGCCCAGCCGGACTTGGCGCCCCCGGACCAACCCATCGATCCGGTGCCGGAAGGCCTGCGCAAACAGGCGGAGCTTTTCGGGCAGTCGCCTGATCTCTTCGCGCGCATCCGCGAGCACCTGACCATCCTTGGCGTCGAGGGCGAGGAGACCAACAAGATGATCGTCTATCTCGGCATGACCTCACGGCTCTTGCCCCGGCCGTTGGCGATCATGATGCGGGGAGCGTTCGCCACCGGAAAAAGCGAGATCATGGACCGGGTCAGCGAACTCTGTCCCCCGGAGTCCCTGTATCCCGTCTCCTATCTTTCGGGGAAGGCGATCGTGCATATGCCGACCGACGCCTTGACTAAGAAGTTCATGCCCTTGGCGGAAGCGAAGGGTGCGGAAGATAGCGACTATTTCCTCCGTCTGCTGATCAGCGCCGGGCATCTGGTTGCTCGCATCACCTCACGAGATTCTGCCTCGGGGAGATTGTTCACCGAGACCAAGCGCATCGAGGGACCGACGGCCGTGATGGTCACGACCGCAAAGCCTTACGCCGATGAGGAAACGTCGAGCCGCTTCATCCTCCTGGGAGCGGATGAGAGTCGGAACCAGACCAAACGCATCCTCGATCGACAACGGGCGCAACAGGGGCTGGCCGGCTTACTGCACAATACCGAGGGAGACAAGATCCGCTCACTCCATCACGCATTTCAGCGGCTCTTGCAGCCTCTTCCGGTCGTCCTCCCCGATGGCTTGGCGCTGCCATCCTGCGACGAACGGATCAATACGCGGAGGGATTGGCCCAAGATCGCCAACCTGGTCAAGTCGGTCGCCCTGCTGCGCCAGATGCAGAAGACAGTGAAGCAGGAAGCCGGGATCAACTACATCGAGGCCGACGCGGAGGACGTAAAGGTCGCGCTGCCACTCATCGAAGTCGTCTTCAAGACACCCTTGAGGGAGCTGTCGGTCACGAGCCGTAATCTGCTGCAATCGATTCACGAACTGCGTCTCGCCAGCCGGGGCAAGGCCACCGAATCGAACGAGGTCTTCACCTTCACCCTGCGTCAGGTGCGGGAATACACGCACTTGCCGCAGACGACCCTGCACCGCTGCAAAGGCGAACTTGAGCGTTACGAGCTGCTCGTCCGCGACACGACCAGCCGGCGTCGTCCGTTCCGTTACTGGCTCGATTGGACCCCGCCGACCGCCCTGGGCCAAGCCACCGCCTAACCCCGAGATTCCAATGAAATTCCACCCAAATTCCACTATCGCCGCGACAAGTCATCCCGCTCTCGCCCAACAGAAAGCAAACGACGTTCCGCAAATTCCACATGAACGGGCCGGCTCAGTGGGCAATCTGATCGACGGATGGCTGCTGGTCTTGCGGCAACGACGGTATGCAGTCCGCACTCTGGAGCTCTATCGCATGGCGCTTCGGGACCTTTCGACCTACCTCGCGGCCCATGAGGTCAAGCGGGTGCAGGACGTGGATGCGGCCTGCTTGGACGGATGGCGGCGCAACCTGACCGAACGGGGCTTG
The DNA here is from genome assembly GCA_046595175.1 of Gemmatimonadaceae bacterium. Lineage (GTDB taxonomy): Bacteria > Gemmatimonadota > Gemmatimonadetes > Gemmatimonadales > Gemmatimonadaceae > UBA4720. Next base: position 523 of record JBKJPM010000250.1, on the reverse strand, counting down.
GTCGCGGTTTCGATCAGGCACTATCTCGGCATTGCTCGCAACTGGTGCCGCTGGCTGACGGATCACGGTCACGTGTTTATCAACCCGGCGGCTAATCTGAAGTTGCCAGTCGCCCCACAACGATTTGGGCCCACCGTTTCCGAGGCCGACATGCGTCGCCTCCTCGATAGCGTAAACGGCACCGATCAATTTTCCTGCCGGGACCGGGCGATGCTGGAATTGGCCTATGCCTCGGCGGCCCGATTGGAAGAGATCACGGGGTTAAACATCGAATCCATCGATCTGGGCCGCGGACTCGTGCGCCTCCAAGGCAAAGGTGATGCCGAGCGGATCGTGCCGCTGACGCGTCATGCGGTCACTGCGTTGCGTGACTATATCGCCCGGATTCGCCCGGGAATGGTGGCGTCCCTGAAGGACCGGGCATTGTTCATCAGCGTTCGGACTGGAATCAGGCTCCACCCCTGTTCGATCACCCGTATTTTTCGCCAACGGGGTGCGGCAATCGGGCTCAGCGTGCTTCCGC
>JBKJPM010000054.1:0-6157 GCA_046595175.1 Gemmatimonadaceae bacterium | reverse complement strand
CCTCCACAACACCACAGGACTCGCTGATAGTGGCGGTAGCGTCAAAGCCTCCTTCAGCTCGCGCAAATCCTTGAGTGATACCTTAAGCGGCCGGATACCGGAATAGATCACTTGCAGCGCTGTGAGCCGATCCTTGTTCTCCAAAATCCACTTCCGAAAATCAGTGACGCGGTTTCGCGCCTTATCCAACGCTCCGGCGTCGAATCCGGAATACAGCACCTGATCCAGCGTGTGACGATCGATTGTCTGTTCATTTGTAAGACGAATCTCGAGTATGCGCCTGCGCAGAGACGGCTTGAGAAAAGGAGTGATGGCTTCCTGCGCGAGTTTTTCGTAAGCGATCTTTATCTGTTCAGGGGTGGGTATGCCGGTTCCGGAATTGTGACGTGCAGATTCGAGCTGGGCGTCGGGGTCGCATGCCTGCAAGAGACTATGTGACAAATCCGAAAGTGACTTACCACCCGCTAGTGTCTCCAGCTCCTGCAACTGGGCGCCGCTAAATTCCCGCTGCAAGCGACCCAGCCGACCGGCAAGCGTCAGCAGTGCATCTGGATCTGTTCCTCCAAAGGCTACGTACTCGAGTACCTGATCCAGCGACTTTGAAGGCTGGCGGTTAAGCGTTTGCGAATCGGTCTTGTCATTTTCGCATACCCCCACCGCGTCTACGATGATATAGCGATCCTTGACCTTCGCACTCGGAGATACTGTGCGCAGTTTGTCGGGCGATATGATCCGCACCCCGCGCCCCTTCATCTGTTCGAAGAAGCCGGCGGACTTCACGTTACGCATGAAGAAAACGCACTCGATCGGTCTTACGTCGGTTCCGGTGGAGATCATGTCCACGGTCACCGCGATGCGCGGGAAGAAACTGTTCCGGAAATTGGAAAGAATTTCGTCGGGAGTCAGCGACGACGTCTTCACCCAGTCAGTCACTTCGGCCTGCGTTCCATCTTCATTATCGACCTGCCGGGTAACTTTCGTGAAGCCGGTCCTATACGTGATCTTCTGACAGAAATCGTTTCCTTGCGCAAAAACTTCCCGCGCAATTCGCACGATGTCGTCCGCGTGTGAGTCGTCCTTGGCAAAAATAAGAGTTTTTGGAACCTCTTCGCGGTCCGGAAATGCCTCGGGAATAACCCTATCGCGGAATTCCTGCAGCACCGTTCTAATCTGAATCTCAGAAACAACATCGCGGTCGAGTTTATTCGCAGCATAGGTGAGATCATCAGTCAGCAATTCCAAACGTTCGGCACGCGTAAGCTTATTGCGCCTATCCACATACACACCGGTCGTTCCTGCCTCGATAGTCGCACCCTGCTCGGTGATACGCGTTCGGATGCGGTAAACGTCGAAGTCCACATTCACGCCATCGGCCACGGCTTCTTCGTGACCGTACTGCATTACCAGGTTCTGGTTGAAGAAGCCGATGGTTTTGCCCGCAGGTGTCGCAGTTAAACCAATCAGGAATGAGTCGAAATACAGCAAGACCTGACTCCATAGCTCGTAGATCGAACGATGACACTCGTCTACAACAATGAAATCAAAAAACTCTGGAGGAATTCCCGCATTATACACAACGTCGGGTGGTTCGCCCTGCCATGGCTTCGCCGAGTCGAACCCGGAACCCTCTTCGTTCTGTTCGTCAAACTCCACGTCACCTTTCAGCATCGAGTAGAGACGCTGAATAGTGGTTATTACGACCTTGGCTGCAGGGTTGATGGCGTTCGACTGAAGGCGCTGAACTGTGTAAAGCGTCGGGAATTTGCGCGGATCGTCAGGCGGTTCGAAATTCGCAAACTCATCTTCGGCCTGTTTGGCGAGGTTTGCCCGGTCGACGAGAAAAAGAATTCGCTTCGCGCCACCGAACTTGAGGAGACGGTACGCGGCATTCACCGCTGTAAAGGTCTTTCCCGAGCCGGTCGCCATCTGAACGAGCGAGCGCGGGTTCCCAAGCGCAAGGCTTTCTTCCAGGTTTTGAATCGCGCGAGTCTGGACGCTCCAAAGCCGCGTTTCCTCCAAAGGAGGAAGATTCCTCAACCGATCGCGTAGTTGCGCAGTTTGCGAGATGAATTCCGCGAGCGTTTCCGGCCGAGGAAAATTGAAGACTCGCCGGCTACGAGGAACCGGATCCAGAGCGTTTGTGAAGTACGTTACTGACCCATTCGATTCAAAAAGGAAGGAAAGTGGTCTTCTGTGCGCCGGCAGGTTTTCTGGAAGTCCGGCCGAATATTTCGCGGATTGGGCCTCAACTCCGGTGAGAGTTCCTTCAGGCTTCGCCTCGATTGCGCCGAGGGCTTTCCGGTCGACATAAAGGAGATAATCGGCGAATCCAAAACCCGGCTTCATTCGGAATTCGCGGATGGCCACGCCTCTGCCCGCCAAGAGATCAGCTTCATCGCGATCCTGGACGATCCAGCCAGCCGCGCTTAGCTCGGCGTCTATCTCATTTCGGGCGAGCTGTTCTGGAGTTAGGGGCAAATAAACTGGCTAATGGGAGGTCGCGTTTGCCTCGGAAAACTACCTTTAAGGAGAGGCTAAGGTAACTTTGATGGGCTTTCGTTACCTTAGCAAGAACCTAAGTAACGAACACTTTACTTGAACGTGTATAGAAAAAGGGACTTTTTATGCATATCGGCACTATATGCATAGACCTTGGCGTCCTGCATCTGATCAGCCGGCCGGCACAATCCCCATTTCATCCAGGAACTGGTGCCCGTTGGTATAAGCTCCATCCCTGATCCGGGTACAAGTCAAAACAAGCCGCTGCTTGGCTCTCGTCATTCCCACGTACAACACGCGACGCGACTCCTCTATCTCGGCCAGCAGTCTCGCCTTATCGGGCGTACCACCCGGAAACTCTGAGCTCTCTACACCCACGATGTAGACGTTGGAAAACTCGAGTCCTTTAGTGGCATGCAGTGACAACAGGTTGACGCGATCGCTCGCTGATTCGCCGGGTTCCCGCTTTGAGAGTGCAATCCGTTCCAGGAACACAGTGATCTGTTCTCGCAAAGTCCCGAGCGGAAGCTCACGGATCAACATGCCGAGCCTGCGCATCGCGGCCGGATAACGATCATCGGCCCCTTTTTCGATTCGCAGACGCGCCATCAGCTCACGCCCTCCCAGTTTCTCGATGGCTTCTTCCAAAGTTGGAAGATTGTCACGCCCCTCGATATCCTGTGCATACTCATCCAGGCAGTGACCGTAGCGTCCGAGCGCGAAGAAGCGGGACACATCGGCAAGCAGCTTCGCCTCCTTGTTCAGCGAATCCTGGTCAGACAGCGCCAATGCGAGCCCAAGATATTCCAGAAGATTCTGGCAGGCAGTCTTTCCGGCGCGCGTAACTTTCATTTCGTTCAAGCCGAGGAAGACATTGGCCAGACAGCGGCTGTCCGCAAGAGCGCGGTGATCCCCGGGTGATACGCCAAATAGCGCAGCAAGATCTTTCAGCGCACGACTCGCCGGACAAAGATCCCGTGCAAGCGGCAGCGAATCGAACATGTTCAGTCCGAACTCCAGATCGTGTTCCCTGGTCAGTCTTGCAAGTACGGGAAAATCAAAATGGTAGCCGTTGTGCGCGACGATCATGTCAGTTCCGCAGAATTTCCGGAACTCCGGCCACACTTCGGCAAATGATCGTGCGTCCGCAACAGCTTCATTTGGAATTCCGTGAACAGCGCTCGCGGATACAGGGATTGGTATCGGTGGGCGCACAAGTTCCTGAAATTCCGCATCCACCCTTCCTTCACGCACTCGCACTGCAGCCAGCTCCACCGGCTCCGATTGGGTCACATCGAGACTGGTGGCCTCGATGTCGATTACGGTGAAGTCCATTGACGATGCGGCCAGACCTTCCATCTCGAGAAACTGCGCCGCCTTGAATACGGTAAGCGTGATTCCAAGCTGAGATGTTTCCTCTGGTGAAATGACAAGTGAGTTGGATGGCTGCTTACCGCCAACTGCTACATAAAGGCATCCGATCCCGGCGAGCATCCGCTTCAGGACCAGCCCGACTCCACCGAGCTCCGCAATCCAGATGGTCCTGTCGGTTTCTCTCGCGCCTTTGATTGCCGCAGCCAGTTTGAGAACCTCATCCGATGACCGGGGGTCGCTGAGCTCGTCATGATGCTCTTCCAGCGCCGAAGGAGTATGACCAACGCGCTGCGAAAGCAGCTCCTGGACAAGGGTGTCAATCGAGCCGTGCCTGTTTCCGACGGCACGCAGGTTTCGAAGTACAACCAACGCCTTTCGAATAGCGCGCGCATCCTGGTGCTCGCGCGGAAGCTGCGCAGCGATCTTCGCCAACTGCGCGTGCACTTCGACACCTTCACGCTCAGACACCGCTCGCGCCTCGTCGAACAGATGTCGAGGCAGGAGCTCTGCGAGGAAAGCGTCACGGTAAATGGGATCGTTGGGGCTGAAAATCACGCGAAGAGCCGAGATCAGGTACGCGACCGTGGGCTCGTCTCCGAGGGCTCGCGAATGCGCAAGTCGGCTGGGAATTCCTTCGTTTATGAGCGCCGCCTCAATCTGGTCGCCGATCTCGTGCCGTCTATAGAGAAACGCAAACTCTCCCCACGCGCCTTTCTCCTCCGCATACCGGGCGCGCAGATCCGAAACGATCCAGGCCAGTTCCTCGGTTTCGTTCTCGAAAATGCGGGATACGATGGGAATTCCGGAGCTGCGCTTCGCGATGAGGTCACTCCGATCTTCTATGATCGTCTGGTTCTTGGACATGAGTATCCGCGCGAACTCGAATATCTCGCTCGGACAACGATGGTTTTCCTCCAGCTGAATCTTGTTGGTAATTCCAAAATCATTCAGAAAGTGCAGGAAGACGGTAGGATCGGCGCCAGCCCATGAAAAAATTGATTGTTCGTCGTCGCCGACTGCGAAGATGTGCTTGTGGTTGGATGCCAAATCCTTGATCAGAGCGTACTGAACAGGATTGAGGTCCTGAAATTCGTCCACCAGAATTGCGTCCCACCGGCGCCGGATAAACTCGCCTTCCGGACCGGCGATCAACTCGGCCGCCTTCAGGACGAGGTCATCGAAATCCAGGACGTTTTTCTCGCGAAGAAATACGGTGTACTTTTCGAAATTGCGCTGGTCGTTGGGAAAGAGCGAGTCCCCCCGCATTTTGTGGTTTGAAAAAGATCTGAGCGTATTCCTGTGGAACTTCGATGGAACGCGCAGGCGCCGGAGAACCGAGGACTGATAGTCCTCGTCTGCGATTCCAAAGCCCGGTCGGAGTCCGATTGCTTCCGCGTTTTCCCGCAGCAGGTTGGCGCAGAAAGCGTGGATCGTTCCACGCATCACTTTCTCGCCCGCGCCGCCTTGTATCCGATCCAGGCGCTCGGCGATTTCGCCCGCGGCCTTGTTCGTAAAGGTGAATGCGCAAATTCGCGCGGGATTGAAATTCCGCTTCTCGATGAGGAAACGAATTCGTTCAATGAGACAGAACGTCTTGCCGGATCCAGGTCCGGCGAGCACGAGAAGACAATCGACATCAGATTCGATTGCATTGCGCTGAGAGTCTGTTGGTACCTGCGGGACGGCCACTGCTTTCAAGTTAGCCGAGCGGGCGCGCTACCAGGATTCCGGTCGCCCTCTTAATCGCGCTGACGTAATCAGGAAGCGTCCATTTGCTGATCTCAACACTTCCGCCAGAAAGGGGCGCATGCAGTACCCGCAACACTCCATCCTCCCGATACGCGAAGGCAGCATGGCTTACGTCGAGCCCCGGAATTGACGTAGCGAATGCGAGCACATCCCCGTGATGGATTCGATTCGACACTGACGCAATTTGATCCGTTGGAATGAAGTATCGTGGATGGAAGTCCAGAGAACGCTCCATTTCAGCAATTGCCGCAAAAACCGAATCATCCTTTAGCCCGGGATATGCCGCTCGATGCTCGGTCATGAATCGCAGCGGACGCGTGTCGTTAATGCCGCCGAGTTCCTTGCCCATGTCGCGCACGAGCCCACGCTTCGCTCCGTCGCTGATCCATTCGCTGAAATAATGCAGTCGGGAGGCGAATCCGAGTCGAAGCCCGCCTCTATAACGCATTCTTTCTACCTGATCCGCAAAGTCACCCCAGGTTGGCTTCGTTGTTTTACTAGTCGCACGCACAACAGCGATGCAGGATTCGACCAA
>JBKJPM010000157.1:0-3175 GCA_046595175.1 Gemmatimonadaceae bacterium | reverse complement strand
TCGCTTTTACGGCCGTGAAGTTCGCAGAGGTGCGACACGTCATCGATCGGCGCTGCGCGGTGTGTCATTCTCAGAATCCCGTGGACCTGAGTTTTGGTGTTGCGCCGGGCGGAGTGATGTTCGATACGCCGGAACAGATCATGGCGCGGCGATCGCGAATCCTCGAGCGTGCTATAGTAACGCGCACAATGCCGCCGGCGAATAAGACCAGGATTACAGATTACGAACGCGCTGTATTAGAATCCTGGGCACGACAGTAGGCTGACCGACTAGCTCCTACACCTCGACCGGCACGATTCCCATTTCATCCAGGAATTGATGCCCGTTGCAGTAAGACCCATCTCTGATGCGCGTACAAGTTAAGACAAGTCGCTCCTTCGCCCGTGTCATCCCCACGTATAGCACGCGACGCGACTCCTCGACCTCCGGAAGCATCCTCGCCCTGTCGGGAGTGCCACCAGGAAACTCGGAACTCTCCACCCCAACGATGTAGACATTGGAAAACTCCAGACCTTTGGTGGAATGCAGTGACAACAGGTTCACTCGGTCACTCGCGGATTCCCCGTTCTCTCGCTTGGAAAGTGCAATCCGCTCCAGGAAGACAGTGATCTGCTCACGCAGCGTCCCACTGGGAAGTTCGCGGATCAGCATGCCCAACCTTCGCATAGCCGCCGGATAGCGATCGTCAGCGCCCTTCTCTATTCTCATTCGCGCCATCAGGTCGCGGCCACCCAGCAATTCAATTACATCCTCAAGTGATGGCAGATTCTCGCGCCCATCCAGGTCCTGCTCGTACTCTTCGAGGCAGTGACTGTAGCGCCCGAGCGCGAAGAAACGCGACAAATCGAGCAGCAGACTTGCTTCCTTGGAGAGCGATTCCTTGTCTGAGAGCGCAAGCGCGAGCGCGAGATACTCCAGAAGATTCTGGCATGCCGTCTTTCTCGCGCGCGTGAGTTTCATCTCATTCAGCCTCAGAAATACATTCGCCAGGCAGCGGCTGTCCGCCAGTGCGCGATGATCCCCGGCCGTCACTCCGAATAGCGCTGCAAGATCCTTCAGCGCCCGGCTCGCAGGACACAGGTCGCGAGCCAACGGAAGGGAGTCGAACATGTTGATTCCGAATTCCAGGTTGTGTTCGTTCGCGAGCCGCGCCAGAACCGGGAAGTCGAAGTGGTAGCCGTTGTGCGCCACGATCATATCGGACCCGCAGAATTTGCGGAACTCCGGCCATACTTCCGCAAACGATCGTGCTTGTGCCACATCGTCGTTGGTAATTCCGTGCACTCCGGTCGCACCCACTGGGATCGAGGTTGGTGGGCGCACAAGCTCCTGGAACTCTCCATCAACTCTTCCTTCACGAACTCGGACCGCTGCCAACTCCACCGGGTGCGACTGCGAAGGATCGAGGCTCGTTGCCTCGATATCAATCACCGTGAAATCCTGCGATGATGATGCGAGCCCCTCCATCTCCAGCAGCTGTGCGGCCTTGAACAAGGTGAGCGCAATTCCAAGCTGCGAAGTCTGTTCGGGTGAAATCACCAGCGAGTTTGCCGCGGGTTTTCCGCCGACCGAAACGTGCATACAGCCTATTGCCTCGAGCATTCGCTTTAGCGGGAGCCCGACTCCGCCCAGTTCCGCAATCCAGATTGGGGTATCAGTTTCACGCGCTTTTCCAACCGAAGCTGCGAGCCTACGGACTTCCTCCGAAGACTGCGGATCGCTTAAATCGTCGTGATGTTCTTCCAGGGCCGATGGCGTGTGACCGACACGCTGGGAAAGCAGCTCCTGAACAAGTGCCTCTGTAGACCCGTGCCTGCTGCCTACCGCACGAAGGTTCCGGAAAACAACCAGCGCCTTTCGTATCGCCCGCGCATCCTGATGATTGCGTGGCAGCTGTGCCGCGGTTTTCGAAAGCTCCGTGTTCAGCTCCAGTCCCTCCCGTTCCGCAGCCGCACGCGCTTCATCGAAGAGATGGCGTGGCAACAACTCAGCGAGGAACGCATCCCTGTGTATCGGATCGTCGGGGCTAAAAATCACCCGCAGCGCAGCAATCAGGTATGCAACCGTAGGCTCGTCGGCTAGCGCACGGGACTGGGCCAGGCGACTTGGAATGGCAGCGTTGATCAGCGCAGCCTCAATCCGATCTCCTATTTCATGTCGCCGGTAAAGGAACGCGAACTCCCCCCAGTCACTCTTATTCTCAGCGTAACGCGCGCGTAAATCGGCCACCACCCAGGCGAGCTCTTCGTCCTCATCCTCGAAAATGTGCGACACAATGGGAATCCCGGAGCGCCGCTTCGCAACAAGATCGGTTCGATCTTCGATAATCGTGTGGTTCTTGGACATGAGGACGCGCGCGTACTCGAAAATCTCGCTTGGGCAGCGATGATTCTCCTCCAGTTGAACCTTGTTCGTAATACCGAAGTCATTGAGAAAGTGCAGGAATACTGTGGGGTCAGCCCCAGCCCATGAGAAGATTGACTGTTCGTCATCACCCACGGCAAAAATGTGGCGGTGATTTCGCGCGAGATCCTTGATCAGCGCGTACTGAACCGGGTTAAGATCCTGGAACTCGTCAACGAGAATGGCGTCCCACTGCGACCTGATGAACTCCCCTTCCGGGCCCGCAAGCAGCTCTGCGGCCTTGAGCACCAGGTCGTCGAAATCCACCACGTTCTTTTCCCGAAGAAAAGCGATGTATTTCTCGAAACTGCGCTGATCGCCCGGATGCAATGGGTCGCCGCGCATCTTGTGGTTCGAGAAAGATCGCAAGGTGTTGCCAGCGTACTTCACAGGAATACGCAGCCGCCGAAGAATCGATTTTTGGTAGTCCTCATCGGCGATTCCAAATCCGGATCGCAACCCAACGGATTCCGCATTCTCGCGCAGCAGGTTTGCACAGAATGCGTGGATCGTTCCCCGCATTACCTTCTCACCGGCGCCCCTGTCCAACCGGTCAAGCCGGTCGGCGATTTCGCCAGCTGCCTTGTTGGTGAAGGTGAATGCACATATTCGCGCCGGATTGAAATTCCGTTTCTCAATGAGAAACCGAATGCGTTCGATCAGGCAGAATGTCTTTCCAGATCCGGGGCCGGCGAGCACGAGAAGACAATCGACATCAGATTCGATTGCTTTGCGCTGGGAGTCTGTTGGTACCTGCGGAACGGCCACTGCT